>NZ_CP146069.1:3220454-3378275 GCF_037023735.1 Roseovarius sp. S88
ACCCTGTGCGAGAAATTGATCTGACCGGAAAACTGCTGATCGCCATGCCTGCCATGAGCGACCCCAGATTCGCGCAATCAGTGGTCTTCATGTGTGCCTACTCTGCCGAAGGCGCGATGGGCCTTATTGTCAACAAACCTGCAGACGGGCTGAGCCTTCATGCATTGCTGGACCAATTGGACATTTCCCACGAAGACGACTCGACAGACCTGCCAGTCCATTTCGGTGGCCCGGTCGAAAATGGCCGGGGCTTTGTTCTACATGATGGCGCGCATCATTCTTCCATATCGACACTGGAAGTGAACGACGCCTTTGGCATGACTGCGACACTTGATATTCTGGAGGACATCGCCAGCGGCCAGGGTCCAAAACAGAGCCTTGTGGCACTGGGCTATGCCGGTTGGGGACCGGGGCAACTTGAGGCGGAAATCTCCCAAAACGCTTGGCTGACCGTAGAGGCGGACCCGGATTTGGTTTTTGGGCCACAAGACGACTGCAAATGGGAAGCGGCACTCAACAAGCTTGGTGTCAGCTCAGTCACGCTCTCATCCGAAGCCGGTCACGCCTAACAGGCCAAAAGCTTTCAAAAAGCTTTTGGAAAGTCTTTTCACAAAAGACTTCCCTCCAAGTCGCACCTACCGCGTGTACATCTGCTTTTTATAGGCCCGCGTGCGCTCGGTCGCGTCAGCCGTGCCATCGTGATACGTGCCAAACCACCGATCAAATGGGATCTCGGAGGTGCCGTAGTTGCACTCGAAATACCGGTGGTGCAGCTGGTGAAAGAAATCCCCGGCCCGCGCCGCAGGCTGATCTTTCGGGATCAGTTTCTCGAATCCGGAATGCGACAAAACCGGGCTAATCTGCTGAAAATAAATATGGAACAGCACATGCAACGGGTGCGAGGCCACAACCAGATGAACGAAATAGGTCGTGAAATACATGCAGTTCTCAAACCAATGGTTCGATATCCCGGACCACGGTCCGACATTGACGTTCCGATGATGCACTGCATGGACATGCTTATAGAGCTTTGGATGATGCTCCAGCCGATGCACCCAGTAGAAATGCAGGCCTGACCACATCGGGATGAAGAACATCCAGGCCATGAACCACACAGGTGCGCTGGCGAAGGTGATCGTCGGGACAAAGCCGTTTGCCATCGCCCAGAAGATGACCCACTGATAGACTGTTGCCACAGTCATCGCGCTGCCCAACGTCCACCAGATATTGTCCAGAACCTGATTGTTGAACGTGAACGTCCCGTTGTTGCGTGCCAGATCCCGGCGGTCGAACTTGGTCTTCATATCCTGCCCGCGCCGAATGTAGAGCCACCAGTGCAGGCCTCCAGCCACCAACGTCTGAGGCACCATGTTGATCAGCCAGATCGTAAACATCCAGCCAAACGCAAAACTTTGCATCACCTCCAACGGCGGCAGGAAGAGAACATAGACCATCACCGAAATGGCAAAACAGACCGTCAAAGCCGTGATCTGAAGCCACGCGCCCGAATACCAACGCAAGATCGCGCGGGGATTGAGCGGCCAGCTGAACACCGGGTTCAACGTGACAAGGTCATCCGGCCGATGGTTCCAGCGGTCGGCTTCTGGGTCATGTGCTGCGTCTGTCATGGCACCGCTCCTCAGTTCGCGTAGTTTGAGCCTTCTTCATCAAGAATCGCCATCAGTTCCGCCAGATGCCGCTCGGCCTGTCCGGGATATTCTTCAATCTCGCGTGCTGTCTTTTCAGCAATCTCATCAGACAGCACCCGCATCGGCTGTCCGGTCTGCAGCGCACGGATATAGGTCTCTGCCGCACGCTCAAAATAATACATCCGGTTAAAACAATCCGCGACGGTGTCGCCCATGACCAGAATACCGTGATTGCCCATGATCATGACTTTCTTGGACGGATCCTGAAGCTGAGCGGCACAGCGTTCGCCCTCATCCTCAAAGGCCAGCCCGCCAAAATCTTCATCAATCACATAGCGATTGAAAAACGTCGCCGTGTTCTGATCAATAGGCGGCAGGTTGCTATCTGCAAGGCTCGCCAGCACTGTGGCGTGAATGGAATGCACATGCATCAGACACCGATGATGCGGGCAACGCCGGTGTACGGACCCATGCAAGCCCCAGGCACTGGGGTCGGGAGCGCCGGGGCGGCCCAGCGTTTCGGGATCGTTGGCATCCAGCAGCAACAAATCCGAGGCCTTGATCCGGCTGAAATGCACCTGATTGGGATTCATCAAGAACTGGGTGCCGTCCTCATTCACAGCCAGGCTGAAATGATTGGCGACCGCTTCGTGAAAATTGAGCCGTTCAGTCCAGCGAAAACTGGCAGCCAGTTCCACGCGTTCACGCCAAAAAGCGATATTAGGGGTTTCACTTGCTTTCGGCTGCAACATGGGACCACTCCTTTGCGCGTTTCATCCACGTTGCCCAAGCGGCGCAAACTTTACAAACGATAGATTTCACGGCATTCCATTAAAAAAATTAATGTATGTATCGTATATACGGATGAACAACACCGGCCTCCCTCCTCTCACCTGGCTTCGCGCCTTTGAAGCTGCCGCGCGGCATCTGTCGTTCACCCTCGCCGCCCAAGAGCTCAACCTCACCCAATCCGCCGTCAGTCAACATGTCCGCAGCCTCGAAGCCTTTTTAGGTCGAGAATTGTTCATTCGCCGCACCCGCGCCTTGCAGCTGACAGAGGCTGGCGCGAATTATCTTCCTACGTTGCGAGAAGCCTTTGATTTACTAGCTCGCGGGACGCGGTCGTTCACCGGCGGCGATCCAGGACGCACGCTTCTGGTGCAGTGTAATATGGCGTTTTCCGTCTTCTGGCTCGCCCCGCGCCTGCACCGGCTTTATGCGGCGCATCCCTGGCTCACCCTCAACATTTCAACTGCCATTTGGGATCCTGAACGCACTTTCCATGATGCGCCGGTGGAGATCCGGCTTGGCCGTACCGGCGACATGTCCCAGACCGCCCTTCCTCTGCCTCCAAGCACGATGTACCCGGTCTGCGCCCCTGACTACCAAGACGATCTGATCGACCTGCAAACCGCGCGCCTCTTTGATTGCTCGGGCATGATGGGCAACTGGGAATACTGGTGCACCGCCACCAAAACACCCTTCAACATGGCCAACACCGTTAACCTTGCGTCGACCTATGTCGTCGCTATGCAAGCTGCCCTTCACCGTGCGGGCATCTGCATGAGCCACGACACACTTGCCGCCGATCTGGTCGCATCCGGGCATCTTATCCGCCCATTTGAAGGCACAGCCAAACTGCCCGAAGCCTATTTTCTTATGGCTCCGGCGCGCCATGATGAAACACCTGCCAGCCGTGCCTTCGTTGATTGGCTTCAATCCGAATTCGCGAAGATGCACAACAACCCGTGACTTCGCTAAGTTACAAGCGACCGGAAGCAGATGACACCTAAGGCAATTCGACCGCGCGTTGTGCGATCGTCAAATCCCCACCACATTTCGAATTTAATGTAAAAATTTCAAAGCCTTAAAATCGAACTTCATGAAACCTGCCGACCAAATTTCCCCCTAGATTGGCCACACTAAACTGCCAAGGTTGGGCCAGTGTTACGTTAAAACACGTTGTGAGGATTGGGCATGCCCATTTGGTACGGGTATCAGAACGCTATCTTTGGCACGCAAAGCACGGTTAACGGCTCTGCTGTCGACTACGCGTTTGCGCCGCTCTTGGGCGGCACGTGGACCTGGACAGGCTCAACCACCAACTTCGCAGTTCGAGAAAATGACGGAGCCACGCTCTTCAACGGTGACCCGACCAATGAACAAGTCTCTGCGCAGGAGCAGTTCGGCGGAGTCGGCGAACAGGTGTCTGAACTTGATGGAACCTTTCGCCAAATCATTTGGGATTACACCTTCGAAGTGACGGCCACCGACGGCACAGTTTATCGCGTTGCCGTCATTGATGTCGATCTAAACAACGATAACGACCTCAATGATACGGTTGGCGGACAGTCAGAAGACGGGTTTTATCTGATCTTCCCTGATGGTGTCCCACCGCCAGGCCAAAACTACACTGTTGGTAACATCGTCGAAAACGACGATTTCACACCGCACCTGGGCCTTGGCGCAGAAATTGTCTGCTACGCCGCCGGCACATTGATCGATACGCCAACTGGCCCATGCCTCGTGGAGCATCTCAAACCGGGTGACGTGATTGAAACTCTGGATCACGGACCACAGCCTGTGTGCTGGGCAGGTTCAGTGCGTGTTCCGGCCTTGGGCAAACTCGCTCCGATTGTCTTTCGTGCGGGCGCCATTGGCAACGAACGAGACCTCATTGTCTCTCCCCAACACCGCATGCTGTTGAATGACTGGCGTATGGAACTGCATTTTGGCACGGAAGAGGTCTTTGTAAGGGCGATGGACCTGGTAGATGGCGATCAGATTTACCGTCGCCCCGGCGGCTTTGTTGACTATCACCACATCCTGCTAAATCAGCACGAAGTGATCTTTGCCGAGGGCGTTGAGAGCGAAAGCCTTCTTCCTGGCGAATGCGCACGATCCGCGCTTGGTCCAAAAGCCGTATCGGAAATCAAAGAGGTCCTGTCCGGCCTTGGTCAAAGCCTCGACACCTACGGCCCTGCCGCCCGCCGCACATTAAAAAGCTTTGAAGCAGAGCTAGTGACCCAAGGGCCAAACCCAAAACGTGCGTTTCAAGCTCATCACCTCCTGCAGGACCGAGCGCATGCGCATTGATACCGATGGGTCAATCAAGTGCACAGCTCTCATATGTTCGGATTTTTGGTAGCGGAGGAGGGACTTGAACCCCCGACACGCGGATTATGATTCCGCTGCTCTAACCAGCTGAGCTACTCCGCCAGACCGAGGCGCTAGGTAAGACAGGCACCCGCGCGCGTCAAGGGATATTTGATACGCAAATGGACTTGATGCAGAGGCGTTTGCCGCGCAGTCTGACCCAATGACGGACAATCCTCATCCCATTCTGGTCGACCTGCGCGCGGCTCTCGGAACTGGCCATGTTTTGACCGGCACGGAGGCCGCACCTTATACGCGCGACTGGACTGGTCAGGTGCACACGCATCCTCTCGCCGTTCTGCGACCGGCAAATACAAGTGACGTCTCGAAGATCATGCAACTGGCTCATGCCCACGAGGTGCCTGTTGTCCCGGCGTCCGGACGCACTGGGTTGACCAAAGGAACCAAGGCCGACAACCAACTCCTTTTGTCACTCGACCGGCTGTCGACCATCCGCGAGATCCGCGCCACCGGGCGCATTGCCATCGTGGAGGCCGGGGTGATCCTGTCGCAACTGCACGAGGCCGCCGACAGGCATGACCTCATTTTTCCTCTCACGTTCGGAGCACGAGGATCCGCCATGATGGGCGGGGCTCTCTCGACCAATGCCGGCGGATCGAACGTTGTACGTTACGGCAGCACGCGTGGCCTGTGCCTGGGCCTGGAGGTCGTACTTGCAGACGGTCGGGTGCTTGATTTGATGAGTGCGGTCCACAAGGACAATTCCGGCTACAACCTGCGCGACCTGATGATCGGGGCCGAGGGCACACTTGGCATTATCACAGCCGCCGTGGTGCGACTTATGCCCAAACCACGCGCCTATGCGTCCGCCATGCTGGCCTGCCCTTCGGTGACTGCGGCCCTTGATGTGCTCAACACGCTTCAGGCCGAGACGGGCGGTGCTGTCGAGGCATTCGAATACATGCCTGCAAGTTTCATCGACGCGCATCTCAAACGGTTCCCCAATGCGCGCGCACCGTTTGAGAAACGTTACGATGTGAATATCTTTGTCGAACTGGGAGCGCTCTCATCCCGCGATGCAAACCCGACGCCAGACGGAGAAATCCCAGCCCGCAGACATCTGGAAGAGGTGCTGGCAAACATGCTGGACTCCGGTGCTCTCGACGACGCCGTCATCGCCCAGAATGAGGCCCAACGCGCCGAAATGTGGGCGCGTCGTGAAGCCGCCGCAGAACTCTCGCGCTTGCACGATCCTATTGTGGACAATGACATCGCGGTGCCTGTCGACCGCATGGAAGAGCTTCTGGCGCGGATCGAGACCCGCATTCGCGCACTGGATCCCGGCATCAAGATGCTCAACGTCGCGCATCTTGGCGATGGCAACCTGCACTTCACCGCCTGGCCCAGCACCGATGACACCGACACGCACGCCGCCATCAATCGGGCGGTGGAAGAAGAGGCCGTCACTCTCGGCGGGTCCTTCTCGGCCGAACATGGCGTGGGGCTTTCCAAGCTTCCGGCTATGGCACGTCACAAAGACAAGGTGGCGCTCGACGTGATGCGCGCGCTTAAAGCCGCATTAGACCCAAAAAACATCCTTAATCCCGGCAAGGTTGTCCCTGCTGCTGACGCCACCCAATAGCGTCGACCGAGGTATGATACATCCCTCTGGCCGCTCAGGTCTTACAGAGCCATTTCGGTACAAATCTGGTCCTATTCTATGGAATGCTCCTCAAACCGCTTAATTTTTACGCATAAATTGGTATATTTTTGGATCAACTCAAAAAGCGTTAAAATATTCTTTTTGCTCAATTATTTTTTCTAAAAAGAAACATTTTCAGGCGCTAAAACCATCGCGTTTCCACCGGCCTCAACGCGCCCAGCCGGAAAACCGTTTGAAAATCAGTTTATTAGCAATGTGCCGCACCAATGGCATCATGCAGGCCCTGATCGCCACGCCCCTGTCGCACACAACTTTCAATGGATCAACCAAGCCGGAAACTCCAAAAAAATTGTTGGCGGAGAGCCATCCACAAGTTTGAGTATGGCCATCGCCGGAATCGACGCACAACGAATTGCGACGTCCGGCCAACACGGAGGGAACAAAAAAATGGAAGAACAACTCGCGGAACTCGCGGCCAAGGTGGCCGAGATGGAGGCGAAGGGGAATCTGACGAACACCATGTTCGCAGAGACATATTACTATCTCACGATCCCCTTGATGATCATCATTCACGCAGGCTTCTTGGCCTATGAAATGGGGGCATCCCGCGCCAAAAACGCGCTCTCATCAGGCGTCAAAAACATTCTGGCCTTCGCATTCGTGATCCCGGCCTTCTATTTCTTTGGCTGGTGGGTCTACTGGGCTTTCCCAACGGGCTTCTCATTTTCGGCAGGACCCAATGGGATTTCCGGTGCGGAATATGCAAGCTCCATCGCGCTCGCCTGGGGTGAATCGGCGGCCTACATGGGTCCGAACACCGAAGATCAGATTGACGGTGTGTTCTGGGGCGCCTTCACACTCTTTGCCGCCACGACAGCCTCGATCATGTCAGGCGCTGTGATTGAGCGCATTCAAACCGTGGGCTTTGTCATTCTTGCGATCGTTCTGGGTGGGTTCAGCTGGACGCTGGCCGCGGCCTGGGGCTGGCATGCGGATGGCTGGCTGGTGCAAAACTGGGGCGTTCATGACTTTGGTGCAGCCGGTCTTGTGCACGCTGTTGCGGCCTTCTTTGCCTTGGGTGTGCTGATTGTACTTGGACCGCGCATCGGCAAATTCAATGCAGATGGCACGGCCAACGAGCTGCCGGGCCACAACATGCCCTTCACAGCCATGGGCCTCATGCTCATCGTCGTGGGCTTCTGGGGCTTCCTGATGGCCTGTCTCGTGGTCGGCGGAGAAGCCTGGTCCTGGGGCTCAAACTTTACGACCATCTATGGCACACCGACAAACCTCGGCGCGCTGAGCTTCAACATCCTTATGGGTGTCGCAGGCGGCATCATCGGGGCGTGGCTCTTTACACGTGATCCATTCTGGATGATGTCCGGTGCTCTGGCGGGTCTGATCTCGGTGGCCTCTGGTCTCGACATCTACTTCCCGTCGCTGACCTTCATCATCGCGATTGGCGCGGGTGTCATGCTGAAACCCGCAGCCAAGATCCTCGAAGGCATGGGCATTGACGATGCGGTGGGCGCTGTGACGGTTCACGGCACCATGGGCATCTACGGAATGCTGATGCTTGGCATCTTCGCCTCAGGCTACCCTGCCGTCATGGACTTCTCGGTTCCAGAAGGCAGCACGGTTCCAACCGTAAGCCTCGTGGGTCAGATTGTCGGCGCAATCGTGTTTGTTGCCATCGGCCTGGTCACTGGCTTGGCAAGCGCATTGGTGCTCAAAATGCTTGGCATGCTGCGTGTTCCAGAAGCGGCCGAGATCGCGGGTCTCGACACGGTCAAAGTGCCGGCACAGGCCTATCCCGAAGGCATCGCGGTTTCACCGCCGGCGTCGCAATAACCTGAATAGGAGGAATGAAACATGGGATTTCCATTTGAAAACGCATCCTGGGACGGCGTCAGCGGCGTGATATTCGTTGGCGGTGCCGGTGGTGCCACGATGATGTACAGCATGATCGCCATCGGCATCTGCATTGCAGCCCTGCTCCTCGGCAACGGCATCGAAAGCAACAAGTACAAAAACCATAAGTAAAGGCCACGTCCTTGCACGAAACGCCCCGCGGTTCATCCGCGGGGCGTTTTTCTTGACCCTATCCATCAATAGCGCGTGACCACCACACTCGCCCTTTTTCCGGCGACACATCTGCTGATACAACTGTACCATGAAACGTTTTATTGCTCTGATTTTTGCCCTGTCCCTGTTCCCGCTTTCGGCGCACGCCTGCGGGGCAGACACTGACTGCGCGCTTGGCGACCGAACCTACCGCATTCAAATGCCGGACACTGCAGGCGACAAACCCGCCGCCCTGATCTTTGCGCATGGCTACAAAGGCTCGGCGCGAGGTACAATGCGCAACAAGTCGCTTGCGGCCCTAGCTGAACGGCTCGGCGTAGCGCTTGTCGCCCCCGATGCCATAATGGACGACTGGTCCATCCCCAACGCGCCGGGGCAAAGCACCTCACCCGATGTCGACGAAATTGCCTATTTCGATGCGCTCAAAGAAGCGCTCATCTCGAAACACAACATCGATCCCGACCGCATCGTTGTTGCAGGGTTTTCTGCTGGCGGCATGATGGTCTGGAACCTCCTCTGCGCCCGCCCGGATGACTATGCCGGGTTCATCCCCATTGCTGGCACCTTCTGGGCCCCTGAGCCGACAAGCTGCGATACGCCCGCGGCAAACATCATCCATATCCATGGCACATCAGACACGATCGTACCCCTCACCGGTCGGCCCATCGCAGAAACCCATCAGGGCGACGTGAACAAAACAGTGGCCATGTACATCGCGAACGGTGGTTACAGCGCGTCCGACAGCCCCGATATGACCCCGGATCTGAGTTGCGAAAGCTGGCGCAGTGAACAGGAAGCAACGATGACAAAATGCCTGCATGATGGGGGGCACAGCTTCAAAGCGGATCACATCAAGGCGGCGTGGAAGACCCTTATGTCAGGGAATTAACCACGCTCGGCCAAGGCTTTGAAATGGCCCAAGCCATCGTGCATATACGCCCGCCAAAACGTAGCGGCCAATAGGGCCACAAGAGGACGCGTCAGGATAGTCGTTGCGCGAAAGCCATAAGTCCACACCACCTGTGTCTCACTGGACTGCGCGGTAAAAACCCACCGCCCATGCGCAGATTTCACCAGCCACGAAAACGGCCCGGTAAACCCCGACACCGTATAGGCAAACTCCGCCATACGCTCTGCCGCCCGTCCCCCATTGGGATCGCTATAGGTGATCTCTTCTCGCGCCGTGTTGCCATCGCCCATAACCACGGTCCGGGTTTGACCAACCTCATCCCAACGCCCGGTCTGATCCTGCACATCCACCACCGGCGGAATAGGGCCCTTGGCCTTGGGAAAGAGGTCTGGAAGGGAGACAGGAACGAAGATATCCCAGACTTTGGGCAACGTATTTTCTATGACGCAGTCCACACGCGCCGATGGCCCGAACCCCGCCGGATCAGGCGCGCCAGTCAAAGAAACCTTCGCCCGCGCGCTTCAACAATCCATTTGCCAGTTCGGCACCCAAAGCCGCGCCATCCTCAATCGGGGCGGTGGCCTCATCTTCCAGGCTCTCGCTTCCATCCGGGCGCAGGATCTCGCCGCGCAACCGGATTGACCCGCCCTCCAGCTCTGCCAACCCGGCAATCGGGGTCTCACAAGACCCATCGAGAGCCGCCAGAAACGCCCGCTCTGCCGCCAGTCTTTGCCCGGTTGGCCCGTCATGAATGGCCGCCAGCATATCGGCCACGCGGGTGTCATCCACACGCCGCTCAATTCCAATGGCCCCTTGCGCAACAGCCGGCAGCATATCCTCAGGCGCAATCGCCCCCTTGGCCACCTCTGACTGCCCCAGCCGGTTCAACCCTGCCATTGCCAGAAACGTGCAACCTGCCACGCCATCTTCAAGCTTTTTCAGCCGGGTCTGCACATTGCCGCGAAACTCCACCACCTCAAGACGGGGGAATTTGACCAAAACCTGTGCCTTGCGGCGCAGGCTCGACGTGCCGACCTTGGTGCCCTCCGGCAACGCCTGAAGTCCATCGAAATGCGGTGAGACAAACGCATCGCGCACATCCTCGCGCGGCAGATACGTATCAAGCACCAGCCCACCGGGCTGTTCCACCGGCATGTCCTTCATGGAATGCACAGCAATGTCAATTTCACCTGACAGCATCGCATCTTCGATCTCACGCGTGAACAATCCCTTACCGCCAATCTCTTTCAAAGGCCGGTCCAAAACCCGGTCTCCGGTTGTTTTGATGACATGGATTTCAAAACAGTCTTCCGACAGGTCGAACGCCTTGGAAAGGCGCATTCTTGTTTCATGCGCCTGAGCCAGAGCCAGGGGCGAACCACGGGTGCCGATCTTGAGCGGCGCGGACGGAGTGGGCAATTCTTGTGTCATAACACTGGTCTAGACATGTAAACCTAGGCTGACAAGTTTTGGTTGACTTTCCCCGCCTCACTTGGGACCACCTAGGCAAAGGGAGACACCCATGGCGCCAACAAAAACCATCCTCAAAGCTCTCGCAGGCGAGGTGCAGGACACACCGCCCATCTGGATGATGCGCCAGGCTGGCCGTTACCTGCCCGAGTATCGCGCCACCCGCGCTGAGGCCGGGGATTTCCTGTCGCTCTGCTATAACTCGGATCTGGCCACGGAAGTGACGCTGCAACCGATCCGCCGCTATGGATTTGACGCCGCCATTCTCTTTGCCGACATTCTTCTGGTACCGCAGGCTTTGGGCGCTGATCTGTGGTTTGTCACGGGCGAAGGCCCGCGCCTCTCGACCATCACGCAGCAATCCGAGTTCGATGCCCTGAAAGGCGCCGACGACCTTCACGACACGCTCGCACCCGTCTATCAAACCGTGCGCAACCTCGCATCCTCTCTGCCCTCCGAGACCACATTAATCGGCTTTGCCGGGGCTCCCTGGACTGTGGCCACCTACATGATCGCCGGGCGTGGCACACCGGATCAAGGTCCCGCTCATGCGCTGAAAGAGGAAAACCGCCCGCTCTTTGAGGCCGTGATGAACCGGCTGACAGACGCCACAATCGTCTACCTCTCCGCACAGATCGAGTCGGGCGCAGAGGTAGTCAAAATCTTCGACAGCTGGGCAGGCTCCCTCAAAGGGCAGGACTTTGAAGATTTCGCCGTAGCGCCCACCAAACGCATCATCGAAAGTCTCAAGGTCAAATACCCCAACACGCCCATCATCGCCTTCCCCCGTGAAGGCGGCGACGGCTATATCGGTTTCCACGAAAAAACCGGTGCCGATTGCGTCGCGATCGACAATTCCGTCAGCCCCGAATGGGCCGCCGAGCATGTACAGGTCTCTGGCTGCGTACAGGGCAACCTCGCCTCGTCTCATATGGTCACCGGCGGCGAAGACCTCGTGCGCGAAACCAAGGCCGTGGTCGAGGCCTTCCGCAAAGGCCCCCACATCTTCAACCTTGGCCACGGGATTACACCAGATGCCGATCCTGCGAATGTGCAACTGATGATCGACACAGTGCGCGAGGCGTGACTGTGCGGTTTTGGATGGCATCTATGACCGCTCTGAGCCCAACCTTCCGATATTCTGCACCGCCGCGAATGACTGCTGCGTAGTTTACGCGCCCGACAGCTCCGCCTTATGTGCTGCAGCCAGCTCAGCCATACTGTTGAAGCAGAAGTCATAGCTGGGCATCTCTCCGGGGTTCATTGTTGCCCCGAACCCTTCTTTTTCGTGACGACGATAGATCCAGCAATTAGATAGCCCGTATTTATTGGCAGGGCCATGATCGTGGAACATGCTTTCTGCTGTATGAAGAATGTCCTTTTTGGAGATACCTTGCCGCGCAAGCGTATCCAGCATGTAGTCAAAGTTTCGATCAGATGGTTTGTAGCTGCCAACGTCTTCAGCGGTGTAAACACCATCAAAGTGGACATCGAGCCGAGCATTCGAGCTTGAAAAACTCGTATTGTCGGTATTGGTCAGGACGACCAGTTTGTAGTGTTGTTTGAGGTAGGCGAGTGCTTCACGGCTGTCGTCAAACGCAGGCCACTGGCGCACGGACAGGCCGTATGCTTGGCATTCTTCCCAAGTCACTTCGACACCCCATTCTTCAGCCAGACGACGGTAAACCACTGCAAGAAGATCAAAGTACTTTTTGTTGGGTGTCCAGCGCTGCGTCGTGGATTCATGATAGGCGTGTGCTTCAAGAATATCGTCGCGCGTCAGGTTTTGACTGACCTTGTCCGTCAATGGTTTGAGAGCTGTGACCATGCCGCTTTCCCAGTCGATCAGCGTGCCATAAACGTCGAATGCTAGAACCTTGAAGTCCATCAGTTTCATAGTTTCTCTCCTTCTTGTTGGTGTGGGCGATTTCGCTGAATTGTGTTCAGGCCCAACGGATCAACCCAATAATTGCCGACGTTGCATAGAACGCCTGGAGCAATAGGAACGTCCAACGCCGGTCTAAAATAGCCCAACCTGCAAACAGCGCCGACGACACCAAGAGCAAGGAAAACCCAAGCATCTCCGCTCCAATGTTCATCGCAATCGACATCGCATAGACCATAGCCAGAATGGAGCCGATGACTTCGAACAGAGAAGTGAGCTTGCGATTGTCGCGCGTTATAGCGTTTTGATGGCTAACGTCGGTCATGGGGTGTCCTCGCAAATTTGGCTTTGCAAGATGGATAACCAAAGCTAAGATATGACACAAATGAATGATTGTCATATTTTGATGCTTGTTTGTCATGTGAGGAGTGGCCTTGGCTGAAAGGCTGGAAATCGATGCAATGCGTGCGTTGTGCGCCATTGGCACCAGTGGCGGCGTTACCAATGCGGCGAGACAATTGGGTTTGTCGCAGTCGGCCGTTAGTCACAAAATCAAACGGTTAGAAAGTGCGTTGGATTGCGCCCTCTTAGCACGGCAATCCGGAGGACCATTGTTCACGGATGCCGGAAAACGCCTTCATGATTATGCCTTGCGTATTATCAATCTGCATGACGAAGCGCTTTCAGATTTGGGAAAGAAAAACTTGAATGGAGCCATTCGTCTGGGCATGACCGAAGATGCTACGACCAGCGACATCGCTGGAATCCTTGGTCGGTTCACGCGGTTGTACCCTTCTGTAAGTGTGCGAACGCGGACCAGCCAAAGCCTGAATGTTCAAGCCTGGCTGCAAGCAGATGAGCTTGATCTTGCGATGATGCAGGTGTTCACAACAGACATAGAGCCCCAAGATCAGGCTCTCTTTGATGACACCCTTCATTGGGTCAAATCGAAAGACTATGAACTAGACCTCGCTCGACCAATTCCGTTTCTGTCATTCGATACCAATTGCTTTTACCGGAAGTGGGGTTTTTCGGAGGTGCTGCAAGAAGGACGATCCTTTGAGAAAGTCCTTGAGTGCCCAAGTGCCGCAGGCATTCAATCGGGTGTTCGTTCAGGGCTTGGCATTGCCTTGTTGAACGGAATGCATGTGACGGAAGACATGGATGTGATCGAAAACCTGTTCCCATCGCCGCCTAGCATTACATTCGTTGCACGGGTCAACCCCAAAAGCAGGTCCGCTCCAGTCAAGGCACTGGTCTCAGAAATCGCACGCGAGTTTCGTGTACCTGCCTCATTGAGTGCCGCTGAATAAACCGCATTGCGGACATTCACTGCAGACAACCTTACGGCTGGTTTGTCCGCGGAGCTGCCATTAGATCGTGACGACATAACGTTTCCACTACAACAACCTAAAGCGCTTCGCCTTTAACCTGAGACCTCAGCGAAAGGTGAAACGCGTGCAACGATTGAGTGTCGCGCGGCGTTTCGCGATCATCTGCGAGTCAGGTTTATCGCTAAACGCTTTAACAGACAGAAACCCTCAAACACAGACACTCGGCACGGATCGAGACACGAAAGGGCAATGGGTCTCACAGCCACCTTCAAACACCTTAAGAAACCCTTCACCCCACCGAACGCCACAATAACCCGGCCCTCTACCGACACCCGCACCGACGCGATACCGACGTAATACCGACGTGATGCCGAAACGCCAAATCCCCTGTTTTTCAGGCGTTAACCCCCGATTCGCGCCCCTCGCGGCGGAATCTGGCAAAAACCATGTCGCAATCAGACGGGCGCAGCCCACTTGCAACGGGCCAACCTGTACCCAAGAGGGAGGCCAGAACGATGAACACCCACTACCGCGATACCCGCAAAATCGACCCTACGCGTGGTGCAACTCTGGGCGACAATACACCCAACGACGCTGACCGAATTGAGATCGGCCCCACCCAACTGGCCTTCCGGGAATGGGAAGCGGCGGGCCTGCAACTGCCAGACCTGCAAGCCATGCGCCGCTACCGTTGGGAGCGTCTGACGAAATTCATCCAGGATCGCGACTATGCCGGTCTTCTGGTCTTTGACCCACTCAACATCCGCTACGCCTCTGACAGCACCAACATGCAGCTGTGGAACACCCATAACCCGTTTCGGGCTCTGCTGGTCTGCGCCGATGGCTACATGGTGATCTGGGACTACAAAAACTCCCCCTTTCTCAGCACATTCAACCCCTTAGTGCGTGAACAACGCTCTGGCGCCGATCTCTTTTACTTTGACCGTGGGGACAAGGTCGATGTGGCCGCAGATGTGTTTTCCAATGAGGTTCGTGTGCTCCTCGAAGAGCACGCCCCCGGCAACAAGCGACTTGCCGTGGATAAGGTCATGCTGCACGGGTTGCGCGCGCTTGAGGCGCAGGGGTTTGAAATCATGGAAGGCGAGGAAGTCACCGAAAAATGCCGCTCGGTGAAAGGCCCCGACGAGATCCTCGCCATGCGCTGCGCCAGCCATGCCTGCGAGACCGCCGTCGCAGAAATGGAGTGTTTCGCGCGCGAAACAGTGCCGCTTGGCAACACATCAGAGGACGACATCTGGGCTGTGCTGCATGCCGAGAACATCAAACGCGGCGGTGAGTGGATCGAAACACGCCTTCTCGCCTCAGGCCCCCGTACCAACCCGTGGTTTCAGGAATGCGGCCCACGTATCGCCCAGAACAACGAAATCATCTCTTTCGATACCGACCTCGTCGGAAGCTACGGCATTTGCGTTGATATCTCCCGCAGCTGGTGGATCGGCGATGAGAAGCCCCGCCCTGATATGATCTACGCTATGCAGCACGCGCATGAGCACATCATGACCAATATGGAAATGCTCAAACCCGGCGTCACCATCCCGGAACTGACCGCAAACACCCATGTTCTGGACAACAAATTTCAGAAACAGAAATACGGCTGCCTGATGCATGGAGTGGGGCTTTGCGATGAATGGCCTCTCGTGGCTTACCCTGACAAGGCCGTTGAAGGTGCCTTCGACTACGCGCTGGAACCCGGCATGACCCTTTGTGTGGAAGTGCTCGCCGGTGAAGTTGGCGGAGATTTCTCCATCAAGCTCGAAGATCAGGTGCTGATCACCGAAGACGGGTATGAAAACCTGACGAAATACCCGTTTGACACAGCCCTGATGGGCCTGACCTGACCACAGGCTTTGCCCACAAAAGTGTTTCAGAATCGGCCCGGACTCTCACCTTGCCGTGACACATGTGCGACTCCACTGGCGAAACTGCGGGGGGCTTCCTACCCTTTGTGGCAACATCAGAGAAAGGAGGCACCTGCGTGCCGACTGAAAAATTCACCTTCCGGGGCCATGCGGGGCATGAGCTTGCTGCGCGGCTGGATCTTCCCGAGGGACCTCATTTGGCGACGGCGCTCTTTGCGCATTGCTTTACCTGTTCCAAGGATATCCCAGCCGCGCGGCGCATTTCGGCGCGGCTGGCTGGTCTTGGCATCGCCGTTTTGCGGTTTGATTTCACAGGTTTGGGCCACTCTCAGGGTGAGTTCGAAAACACATCTTTCCGCAGCAACATTCAGGATCTCATTCTGGCCGCCGAAGCGTTGGACGCCAAGAGCATGGCGCCCAGCCTGCTCATTGGGCACAGCCTGGGTGGCGCGGCCGTGCTGGGGGCTGCACGTCAGATCGACAGCATCCGTGCGGTGGTGACCATTGGCGCCCCCTTTGATCCCGAACATGTCACTCACAATTTCGGCGGCGCGTTGGCCGAGATTGAATCGCGAGGCGCGGCTGAGGTGCTTTTGGGTGGGCGACCCGTAAAGATCGGCAAGTCATTTGTCGAAAACGTCCGCTCCGAAAAATTGGAGGAGGACATCGCGCATCTCAAACGCGCTCTTCTGGTCCTGCACGCTCCGCATGACAAGATCGTCGGTGTGGAAAACGCGGCGCGTATTTTCACCACAGCCAAACACCCCAAAAGCTTTGTCACGTTGGACAATGCCGATCACCTGATCACCGACTCTTGCGATGCAGAATACGCAGCTGAAGTGATTGTGACCTGGGCCAAGCGCTATCTGGATTTTCGCATTCCTGCTCCCCCCGGCGCGCCCGAAGGCGTGCTACGCGTGAGCGAAGCAGACCCGGAGGGCTTCCTGCAAGACATCAATGTCGGGGCCAAACATCACCTCGTTGCAGATGAGCCCGAAGCCTATGGCGGCACGGACCGGGGGCTGTCCCCGTACGGCTTTCTAGCTGCCGGATTAGGGGCGTGCACCTCCATGACGATCCGTATGTACGCACGTCGGAAAGCTTGGCCATTGAAACATGTAAGTGTCGATGTCACCCATCACAAAGTGCATGCGCAGGATGCCGACGCCCCAAGCGACGAAAAGATTGATCAGTTCACCCGCGTGATCCGCCTGACTGGTAATCTGTCGGCGGAACAACGCGACAAGCTGATGGAAATTGCCGACAAATGTCCCGTGCATCGCACGCTTGAGCGCAGCTCAGAGATAATCACAAAGGCAGCGTAACCTCAGGTCAGGCGTGGTTGCCGTAATGCTCGACCATCGCCGTCAGATCATCTGGCGGCGTGTCAGCCTGCAGATAGGCGCAGACATTCGGGCAGAGCGAAAACACCGAACCATCCGAAAAGAACGACGTGTCGGTGACAAAGATCACCCGTGTCTCAGGATTGCGAATGCTCGCCAAATCGGAAATCGCCAGTGCGCTACTGCCCTTTAACACTAGATTAAGAATTACGACATCATATGAGCGTTCTGCCAGGGCTGCGATTGCGCCGCTCTGATCCGTTTCAAGGCGGACCTTGATTCCGTGACGCTCTAAATGGCGTTGCCAGACCTGTCCAAGAGACAGGTTCGTTTCGACGATCAAGACACGCAAGGGACCCACCCGAGTTAATGATCTAAAAATTCAGTAAATGCATTTCCAGTGGTGCGCCTCAAATCTTAACAAATGGTTAATTTGCCTGTTCACATTCCCGATAGGCTTGATCCCGCTTGTTTTCGGTGCAGGTTTCGGTTTCAACACAGTTCTGCACTGGAAAGGCCTGCTGATGACCACTTTCATAACCATTTGCGACACCTGCAAACGCGAGGATTGGGACGAGACCAAGAACGACCGTACCCATGGTGAAGAGCTTGCAGAGCTGGTTGAGGCGCAAGCGCAGAGGCGCTCTGTCGAAACAAGGCGCGTGTCCTGCCTGATGGGGTGTACCCATGGCTGCAACATCGCAATTCAAGCTGAGGGCAAGCTTTCTTACACGCTTGGGCGGTTTGAGCCCAACCCAGAAGATGCCGAGGCCATCGTTGACTACGCGGAGCTGCATGCCCAAAGCGACAGCGGCCAGGTTCCGTTCAAGCAATGGCCACAGGGAGTCAAAGGCCATTTCGTCACCCGCATACCGCCCCTGCCCGGCGGCGACAAAGTCTGATGAGCAAACCGGCGCGAGATCACGGCGGCGGCCTTGATGCCGCC
Organism: Roseovarius sp. S88; assembly: GCF_037023735.1. Classification (GTDB taxonomy): domain Bacteria; phylum Pseudomonadota; class Alphaproteobacteria; order Rhodobacterales; family Rhodobacteraceae; genus Roseovarius; species Roseovarius phycicola. The sequence continues at coordinate 3,238,737 of NZ_CP146069.1, forward strand.
ATCGAGCGCTATGGTGGTACGCGCCTGGACTGGGTGGATCTGAGCACTGGTATCAACCCTGTGCCTTATCCAGTTGGCGATATTGGCCCCGAGGCATGGACAGCTCTGCCGGACCAAGCGGCGATGAACCGTCTTCTGAAAGCCGCGCGGTCGTTCTGGAACGTGCCGGACGATGCAGAGATCGTGGCAGCCAACGGGGCATCAGCGATCATTGCCAAAGTGCCCTACCTCGCGAATCACGTGGGCGGCGCATATATCCCTGGCCCCACGTATAACGAGCACGCAGCGGCGGTAGAGGCGTGCGGGCACAGCTGGGTCACGGATGACCCGGACGATGCTTATCTGCATGTTTACGTTCACCCCAACAATCCAACTGGCAGGATGTGGGACGCAAACCGGATGGGCGGACGCCCCCTGACTGTCATTGACGAAAGCTTCTGCGACATGACCCCCGGGGAAAGCCATATTGGCCTGACGGAAGGTCCGGGTATTCTTGTTTTGAAGAGCTTTGGAAAATTCTGGGGGCTTGCAGGTCTTAGGTTGGGTTTCGCCATTGGCGCACCTGAAACCCTTTTCCCCGTAGACCGCTACAAACTGCCTTTGCAAACCGAGAAGAAAATGCCCATCGCCAGTCTCGTGGATCACCTTGGACCCTGGGCTGTTTCGGGACCAGCAATGGAAATAGGGGCGAAAGCGCTGAGCGATCACGATTGGGTTGAAAAGACGCGTGCGCGTCTGGCGAAGGATGCCAAACGTTTGGATGCATTGGTTGATTGGCCATTGGTGGGCGGAACGGATTTGTTTCGCACCTACGAGGTGCCCGATGCAATTGAGATGCAAGACAGGCTTGCCAAGGGGCGCGTCTGGTCGCGCATCTTCCCCTACTCGAAAACCTGGCTCCGTCTGGGCCTGCCAGCGCCACACCAATGGGATCAGCTTGAGGCCGCGCTGTGACTGTCTTCGCTATCCTCGCGCTGGCGCTCTTGCTGGATGCGCTCTTTGGTGAGCCGCGCTGGCTTTGGCAGCGTATGCCACATCCCGCCATCCTTATGGGGCGCGCGATACAGCTTGGCGACCACTGGTTCAACCGCGGCACAACCCCGCGGTTCAATGGCGTGCTTCTCATGCTTTTGCTGGGTCTGGCTGCCTTAGGTCTGGGTCTTTTGTTCCAAACCTTCGGCTGGTGGGCCGAAATTATCCTTGCCGCCATTCTTCTGGCGCACCGCTCCCTCATTGATCATGTCGCCGCCGTGGCCGACGCGCTGCGCCTGTCCCTTGGAGATGGTCGGCACAGCGTGGCCATGATCGTGGGCCGCGACACCTCGCATATGACCTCTGCAGGTGTCTCGCGCGCCGCCATCGAATCCGCTGCCGAAAACTTCAGCGATGGCGTCATCGCCCCAGCCTTCTGGTTCCTTGTCGGCGGCTTACCGGGTCTTTTTATCTACAAGATATCCAACACCGCCGACAGCATGATCGGCTACCGCACGCCCCGGCATGAAGCCTTTGGATGGGCAGCAGCGCGGTTTGATGACCTGCTCAATCTTATCCCTGCACGTTTGACTGCTGCACTTCTTGCATTAATCTTTGGCCTCCTGAGCGCCTGGCGCGATATCCAAGCCGATGCCCGGCTACACCGGTCGCCCAACGCCGGTTGGCCTGAAGCCGCCATGGCACGCGGTCTCGGCGTATCCTTGGCAGGTCCACGATCCTATGACGGCGAATTGCGTGACTTTCCCTTTGTACATGCCCATGGCCGCAAAAATGCAAACCCCGCCGACATCGACGCCGCCTGTCGTGCTCTTTGGATGGCCTGGGGCTTGACCTTTCTCTGTGTCTCGACGCTCGCACTCTTCGTGTAACCAACGAAAATCACACCTGAAAGCTTTGCCCGTATCCCATAGCACGCTAGATTGCCGCTCAAGGGACGGTTTGGGGACGATTATGAAAACATATGTACTTGCCGGGCTGCTAAGCCTGTGCGCCGGATCAGTGGCCGCTCAGAGCTGCGGCGGAAGCTTTTCGAGCTTTGTCGACGCTCTGAAATCCGAAGCCACATCAAAGGGTCACGACGCCGCCACCGTTGATCGGTTTTTCGCAGCCGTGCGTCAGGATCAAAAAGTCCTGCAAGCCGACCGCAGGCAGGGCGTTTTTCAAAAACCCTTCACCGATTTTGCACGCCGCCTGATCAGCGCCAACAGGCTCAACACGGGCATATCCAAGGGTCGTCAGTTCGCATCCACCTTTAACCGGATCGAAAACGAGCACGGCGTCAGTCGGGGTGTTCTTCTGGCGTTTTGGGCTTTTGAGACCGATTTCGGCGGATTTCAGGGGGATTTCAATACGCTAAACGCACTGGTCACACTCAGTCATGACTGCCGCCGCCCCGAACTTTTCCGCCCACAGGTCTTCGCAGCGTTGGAGTTGTATGAGCAGGGTGACTTCGACCCCGTCCGCACCACCGGCGCCTGGGCCGGCGAGATTGGCATGGTGCAAATGCTGCCGCGCGATATTCTGGAAAACGGTGTGGATGGCGACGGGGATGGCAAGGTTGATCTCAAGCGTTCGGCCAAGGACGCGCTTATGTCAGGTGGCAAGATGCTGCAATCTTTGGGCTGGCGCGCTGGTGAACCTTGGCTACAGGAAGTTGCAGTGCCTGACACACTTGATTGGTCGCTAAGCGGGTTGCGCACCACAAAACCCGCCTCTGACTGGGCGGCACTGGGTATCACACCGCGCCACGGCCAAATCGCCAGCGGGCTGGAGGCCAGCCTGATCCTGCCGCAGGGGCGCAAGGGGCCAGCCTTCATCGCCTATCCGAATTTCCGGGTATATTTTGAATGGAACCAAAGCTTTGTCTACGTCCTGACCGCCGCCTATTTCGCCAACCGCCTCGAAGGTGCGCCGGTGTTTGACGCGGGCAACCCAGAGCCGGGCCTTGCCGGAGAGCAGATGAAAGCGCTGCAACGCAAACTGGCTGATCGCGGCTACGACGTCGGCAAGATCGACGGCATTCTCGGCGCAGGCACTCGCGCTGCTGTTCAGGACGTGCAAAAGGAACTTGGTATGCCTGCTGATGCCTGGCCCACGGCGGCGCTTCTGAACCGGCTATGACGGAAGCCCCGTTCGAGATCTTTCTGTCAACGGCACCGGGGTTAGAGCCTTATCTTTTGGAAGAAACGCAGGAGCTTGGCTTTCACGAGGCCAAGGCGATGACCGGTGGCGTCAGTTTCATGGGCACATGGCCGGATGTCTGGCGCGCCAACCTATGGTCGCGCGGAGCATCCCGGGTGCTGGCACGTATCGGGTCTTTCCGCGCCTTTCATCTGGCACAGCTCGACAAACGCGCGCGCAAGTTTCCCTGGGGTGACATATTGCGCCCGAATGTGCCTGTGCGGGTCGAGGCCACTTGCAAAAAGTCCAAGATCTACCACGACAGAGCCGCGGCCCAACGCATCGAACGTGCCATCCATGAAACACTAGGTGCCCCCATCACCAAAGACGCCAGCCTGCGCCTCATGATGCGGATTGACGATGACCTCTGCACGTTCAGCCTCGACACCAGCGGCGCGCCTCTGCATCAGCGCGGGTTCAAGCAATTCGTGGCCAAAGCGCCCATGCGCGAAACCATGGCCGTCCTTTTGCTGCGCGCCTGCGGCTATACCGGCACCGAACCGGTGCTTGATCCAATGTGCGGCTCTGGCACGTTTCTGATTGAGGCCGCAGAGATGGCCAAAGGGTTTGCTTCGGGTCGGGCACGAAGCTTTGCGTTTGAAGATCTCGCGAGTTTTGACAGCGCCGCGTGGGAAACACTGCGTGCCGCAGCAAAGCCGAACGACCCGGATCAAAAATTTATTGGCTTCGATCGCGACACAGGTGCCGTGAAAGGCGCAAATGAGAATGCAGCACGGGCCGGGGTTGCTGACGTCATTTCCATCACACACCAGCCCGTGAGCAATCTTAACCGCCCTGATGGCCCGCCCGGTCTGGTCATCGTGAACCCGCCTTACGGAGCCCGGATCGGCACCAAGAAACCACTCTACGGACTATACGCAAGTCTCGGGGAACGCTTGAAAAATAACTTCTCCGGCTGGCGCGTGGGTCTTGTGACAACCGAAGCTGATCTGGCCAAAACAACCGGTCTTCCGTTTATCCAACCCGGCCCTCCGATCGCCCATGGTGGCCTGAAAATCAAACTGTGGACAACGACCCCGTTGCCCTAGTTCACGGCACCTCACCAAAGCTTTACCGAACTTGCTGATCGAATTGCAGAATTCGTGCGTATCTGTCGTCAAACGCGCGTGAAAACACGCGTCGAAATTCGGGCCTAAAGGCCCACGAAGGAGAGACGCACACCATGGCACTGCTTGCCACAAACACCCCAGTTGCAGGGCTGCCGCTATCGCCGCGGTGGCCTCTGGCTCGGTTTGGTGTGCTCTTTGCCTGGATCGCTGTGGTGATCTACGCTGCCTCAAATTCCATTGTGACCCAGCTCGTTGATATCGGAGCCGCCAATCCCGTCGGCAATGGTCGCAACGCGATCACCTATTCCAACCTGCTCTTGCTGGGGTCGCTTCTATCGGTGATCCCGATGGCCATTCTGTTTCGCAAGGACCTGACCCGCGACAACATCCAGGCGCTCAAGCCTCGGGACTGGCGGGTAATGACTCTCTCGGCCTTCCTGTCTTCTGCTCTGACGCCGGGGCTTTTCTTCTTCGCGCTGGCCAATACGACCGTCACAAATGTGATTCTGATCAGCCGTATCGAACCGCCTCTGTTTCTGCTGGCCGCCTGGTTTGTGTTCAACGAACGCTTCCCACCCCGCGCCATGATTGCCGGGCTTATCGCCCTGACCGGTGCTGTCGTGATGATCAGCATGAACGAACATGGCGGCATGATGGGTCTGGGCATCGGCGAATGGGCGGCCGCGGCGGCAACCTTGTCTTATATCGCCTCTACGCTCGTGACCCGCAAAAGCCTGCGTGACGTGCCGATGGGTATCTTTTCCGTCTATCGGACCATCGTCGGAGCGGCCATATATTTCGTGCTGGCCATACTCATTTTCGGGCCGGGCACATTCCGTGATCTGTTGTCGCCTGTGCTCTGGAGCTGGATCTGGATCTATGCCGGTGTGGTCATTGTCTTTGGCCAAATCGCTTGGAACCTCGCGCTCAAACATGCCAGCTCAAGTGATCTGGCTCTTGCCACGTCCTTCTCGCCTCTGGCCGCAATTCTGATTGCGATGCTGCTGCTTGGCGAGAACCCTGGCGCGGGACTGATCCCCGGTGCCATTCTCATCGCTTTGGCTATTTTCATAGGCCGGATGAGCGGTGCGAATGACAGTCGCATGATCGACGGGGCCAGCGCCAGCAAGCAAGCGCGTGTCCACAGCGTTCCGGGACAACCTTGCATGGGTAGCGATTGTCATGATGCTGCGCAGTCTCCAAATACGCACCTGTCTGTCACGATCAAGAAGCGACGACCGCCGGACCTCTTGCGCCTGGCCAGAACTACGGCGCCACCCGGTCGGCAACTGAGCGGTTAGACCGCTCAGGCCACCATCTGTTCGGCTTTCTTGAGATCAACGGAAACAAGCTGACTAACACCTTGCTCGGCCATGGTCACTCCAAAGAGACGATCCATCCGACTCATGGTGACCGCGTGATGCGTAATAATCAAAAACCGCGTTTGCGTTCGGCGGCACATCTCGTCCAGCAGATCACAGAATCGGCCCACATTAGCATCGTCCAAAGGCGCATCAACCTCATCGAGCACACAAATCGGTGCCGGATTGGCGAGGAACACCGCAAAGATAAGCGCCAGGGCCGTGAGCGTCTGCTCCCCCGACAGGAGGCTCAGCGTCGCCAGCTTCTTGCCCGGCGGCTGGCACATGATCTCAAGGCCAGCCTCCAGAGGATCGTCACTCTCGACCATCACCAGATTGGCCTCACCACCGCCAAAGAGATGCTTGAAGAGCAGAGAAAAGTTGGAGTTGACCTGCTCAAAAGCCGTGAGCAATCGTTCGCGACCTTCCTTGTTGAGCGATGCAATACCATTGCGCAACGTGCGAATGGCTTCTTCCAGATCTGTTTTTTCCTCCAGCAACGCCATATGCTCTTGTTCAATCTCTCGGGCGTCCTCCTCAGCGCGTAGATTCACCGCTCCCAGCGCGTCTCGCTGACGCTTCAGGCGGTTTACATCTGCCTCAATCGCATCCGCAGCTGGCATCGCCTCTGGATCAACATCTAGCTTCTCCAGAAGGGTTTCCGGCGTCAGCTCGAGCTCTTCCGCAATACGCGTGGCAGTCAATGTCAGGGTTTCGCGCGCCGCTTCAGCCCGCGCATCCGACCGCGCCCGCGCCTCACGCGCTTCTCCTGCGGCGCGCTCTGCGTCGCGCTCTGCGGCTACGGCATCACGCGCCACGGCTTCCGCCTTTGACAGAATATCAGCAGCCTCAGCACGGCGCGCTTCGGCCTTGGTGATGTCTTCGCTTAACGCCGCTCGTTTGTCGGCAAGCTCATCTGGCTTGGCCATGGCCTCCTGAAGTTCGGCCTCGCTTTCAACCTTGCGCTCCGCCAATTCCGCACTGCGTTTCTCGGCGGTTTCCAACCGGTGCCGCCACCCAGACAGTTCTTTTGTGACCTCCTGCGCCCGTTTGGTGCGCGCCTCGCCCTCACGGCGCAGCTCATCATGCGACGACCGATGCGAAATCATCGTGATCCGCGCGGCCTCAACCGTCATCTTGATGTCTTCAACCTGCGCACGCGCAGCATCCAGATCGCCAAGGTCACCCAGCGCCGTCTCAGCTTCTGACAAGGCATCCCGCGCAGCCAGCGCCTCTTCGGCATGCCGCGCCACCGCCAATTTCAGGCTTTCCAGCTTCGATTGCGCAAGGTTGCGATCCGCCTCTGCGCGTGACAGAGCACGATTTGCTTCTGCCATGGCACTATCAGCCGCCCGACGCGCTTCTCTGGCAGCACGGTCAGCTTCCGTCGTATCAGTCAGCCGTGTCTTGAGCGTATCATGCGCCGCAGCGGCCCCGTCGGCGCGCGCGTTCGCATGTGAGAGCTGTTGTTTGAGATCTTCCAATCGGTTGAGCTGTTGCAGGCGCAAAGCGGCTGCCGAAGGCGCATCTTCGGCCCAGGCGCGATACCCGTCCCAGCGCCATAGGTCCCCTTCGGTACTGACCAGCCGCTGGCCGGGCTTGAGGTCTGACTGAAGCTTGGCCCCTTCGTCCGGATCGACCAAACCAATTTGCGAAATACGTCGGGCCAAAACGCCCGGAACGGTCACAAAGTCGCTAAGCGCCGGAACGCCCTTTGGCAGGGCTTGTGCGGATGAATACTGCGACAGGTTCACCCAGCCGGACGGACCATCGCTCTCAACGGCCGGCGCGCGCAGGTCATCGGCAAGAGCGGCACCCAATGCCTTTTCATACCCGGTGTTGACCTGCACCATATCGACGATTTGACCACCCTCAGCAGTGTCGCGCTCCAGAAGTCGTGCCAAAGCCGATGCCTCTGCCGAAAGCGCATTAACCTCGCCTTCAGCCTCCGAACGTTCGGCGCGTGCTTCCGCTTCGCGCGCCTGTGCATCAGCCCGCGCTTCATCCGCTGCAGCCAGGGCTTGCTCTGCTGCGCCTGCGGCCGAAGCAGCGTTGGTTTCTGCTTTTTGGGCTGTTTCAAACTGTTCCGATGCCTCAGCAACCGCGGCCTCTGCGGCATGTGCGGCGTCTTTCGCGTGGGTCGATTGGTCCTCAGATTTTTGCAGCGTCGTCTTATGATCTTCCACCAAACGCTGCACAGATTGATGCCGGGCCGCCAACCGTGCGACATCTTCAGTCAGTTGCGACAGATCGGTTTCCCGTGTCTGCAACACAGCCGCCGCATCCTGCGCTTCCTTTGCAGCCTCGGCCACGCGGTCCTCGTGCCCCTCAGTCGCCTTGGCCAGTTCTTTGGCCTCCCATTCGAGCCGCTCGATGGTCTCGCCCGCGTCGCGGTTGAGATTGCCTTCACGCTCCATATCGAGCTCAAGTTGCTCAATGCGCGCCTGCAAGGTCTCAATGCGATCCTGCGCCGCCTGTTCCTGATCGGACAGAGTGTCGCGACTCACCATCAAACGTTGCAAGACGGCGGCGGCAATCGCCTCTTCTTCGCGCAGCGGTGGCAAGGCTTCCTCGGCGCGCTGACGCAATTTGGCCGCCTCACGCGCTGCAGCTTCGGCGCGACCAGCCTCTGTTGTGCGTTCTGTCAACTCCTGCTCAGCAGTGGCCCGCACGACATCGGCCTCTTTCCAACGCCGGTATAGTAACAGACCCTCGGCCTGCCGCAGCTCTTCCCCAATTTGGCGATAGCGCATGGCCTGCTTGGCTTGCCGCGCCAATTGCGCCAGCTGTCCGGCAAGCTGTTCAATGACATCATCCACACGGGTCAGATTCGTTTCTGCCCCCTTCAGCTTCAATTCGGCCTCATGCCGCCGCTGATAGAGGCCCGAAATACCAGCTGCCTCTTCCAGTATGCGCCGACGTGCCGTGGGCTTGGCGTTGATCAATTCGGCGATCTGACCTTGCCTGACCAATGCCGGGGAATGCGCACCCGTTGAGGCATCTGCAAAGAGCATCTGCACGTCACGCGCTCGCACATCCTTGCCGTTCACCTTATAGGCGCTGCCCACGTCCCGTGTGATCCGGCGCACGATCTCAAGATAATCGGCATCGTTGAACCCCTGCGGGGCGAGGCGCTCGGAATTGTCGATATGGATGCTGACCTCTGCAAAGTTGCGCGCAGGCCGCGTCGCGGCACCTGCAAAAATCACATCTTCCATGCCCGAACCACGCATCGAGGTGGGTCGGTTTTCTCCCATGACCCAGCGCAAGGCCTCAAGCAGGTTCGACTTGCCACAGCCGTTTGGTCCAACCACTCCGGTCAAACCATCCGAGATGAACAGGTCGGTGGGATCCACAAAACTTTTGAACCCTGTCAGTCTGAGCTTGGAAAACTGCACGCGTGTCGGTCCCTCTTACCTGGCCGATCTGGTTTTATAAGTGATTCCGGCCTTGGGGGTCTATGGAACGCTACCCCAAGCCCCAGAGTCAACGCAAAACCCCTGTATGTGGCCATACTCCGCCAGTTATCCACAAGATATTGAATATACCTTAAGAAAGCTCTGGTGAGAAATGCCGCTCAAAAGCTGTCGAAGGTCGGAATCTTCCTTGACGGGGCGCACAGGCGGTTTCATACCAGAGAGGCAAGGTTCCCCACCAAAGGTGCAAAGCATTGGGGATGAAACTGGGAATGACGTGACAGCGGACCCATTCAGGGCGCCCAATCGTCAGCCGCCCCCGCGACTGTAAGCGGAGAGCACCCATCGCAATGCCACTGGGATGACCCCGGGAAGGCCGATGGATGCACAGACCCGCGAGCCAGGAGACCGGCCATGCATCGGGCCAATGCCCGAGACCTGAAAACAACGGACGGGGTGTTCCGTTGGGGGAAAGCTGGAACGAAGAAAATCCAGCAGTCTCTCTGACGATACCCCCCTGTCAAAAACAGACCCGAGGGGGACAAAAATGAAAAAGTATCTCGCCATTGCTGTGGCAAGCCTTGTGGCAAGCCCGGCTCTTGCCCACCACCCGCTGAATGGCATGCCGATGGAGACGTTTGCGCACGGGATGCTCTCCGGCGTTGGTCACCCTCTCTTGGGCTTTGATCACCTTTTCTTTGTGATCGCCATGGGCGTCGCTGCACTTTTCACAGCCAAACGTTACGTGACCCCGGCGGCCTACATTGCCGCCATGCTGGTTGGCTGTGGTCTGATGTATGCTGGCATCTCCATGCCGCTGGCTGAGACTTTCATCGTGCTCTCACTTCTGGTTGTGGGCGGAATTGTCCTGTCCGGTCGCGCTTTGACGGCAACGACAGCGATTGCCCTTTTCGCGGCGTTTGGCCTGTTCCACGGATCTGCATTCGGCGGCTCCATCGCCACACAAGAAGGCGGTGTGAACGCGGCTGTGCTGGTGGGCTATTTGCTGGGTCTTGGCCTGCTGCAATATGGCATCGCTATCGCGGCGGGCTGGGTTGTTGAGAAAGTTCTCGGCGCAACTGAAGCCGCCGCAACCAATGCCCGTCTTGTGGGCGCGATGGTCGCAGGCGTTGGCGTTTTCCTAGCGTTGGAAATAGTCGAAGGCCCGATCGTGGCCGCATTGGTCGGCTGACAACAGACTGATCTGAAGGGCGGCTCACCACGGGCCGCCCTGTCTATTTGTGAAGAGGGCAAACATGGCCAATCCGGTCGTCTTGTTGGCAGTTGGTGTTCTTGCTGGAGCAGGCGTGGGCGCATTGGTCACGGCCACTGTTGTAGACCACGGGGCTATGTCCAAGGCATATATGGGTGGTGACGTCGCACATGATCATTCCGCCCATGACCACGGCGACGAGCATAGCGGCCACAAGCACCAGATGATCGAGGCCGAAAGCCCTTCACCAACGCTTGAGCTGGTACTCCATCCCGACGGCCCGCAAAGCCGCAATCTTGAACTTGTGACCACCAATTTCACCTTTGATCCTGAACGCGTAAATGGGGATCATGTGCCCGGCTTTGGTCACGCACATGTCTATGTGAACAACGTCAAACAACCTCGCGCCTACGCTCCTTGGGTGCAGCTCTCTGCCCTGCCCAAAGGCACACATGAAATTCGCGTCACCCTCAATGCCAATGATCACAGCTATCTTGCTGTGAACGGCACCAAGATCGAAGCCACCGCAACACTGACCATCGAGTGATCTCAGGAGAGCATCATGCAGTCCAAAATTCCCGCCACCGTCGTCACTGGCTTTCTGGGAGCTGGCAAAACAACCTTGATCCGTCACGTGCTGGAAAATGCCAATGGCCGCCGCATCGCGCTTATCATCAATGAGTTCGGCGACCTTGGAGTTGATGGTGGCATTCTCAAGGGCTGCGGCATCGAGGGCTGTGCTGAAGAAGACGTGATGGAGCTGTCCAATGGCTGTATCTGCTGCACAGTGGCCGAGGATTTCATCCCAACGCTGGAAAAGTTGCTCGACCGCCCCGATGCCCCCGATCACATCGTGATCGAAACCTCCGGGCTGGCGCTGCCTCAACCCTTGGTGCGTGCCTTCAACTGGCCAGAGATTTCCACGCGTGTGACTGTGGACGGCGTTGTGACCGTGGTCGATGGCAAGGCCGTCTCCGAAGGGCGCTTTGCCCATGACGTGGCGGCGGTGGATGCTCAGCGTGCACAGGACGAAAACCTGGACCATGAAACGCCACTTTCAGAGCTTTTTGAGGATCAGGTCGCCTGTGCTGATTTGATCGTCGTGAACAAATCCGACCTTCTTGATCAGGCCGAAGCCGATACGCTTGTGGGCCAACTGCGCTCTGATAGTCGGGAGGGCGTGCAGGTTGTAAAATCCACCATGGGCGCGTTGCCCGTGGATGTGCTGCTGGGACAAGGGATTGGTGCTGAGGCCGACATGGACGCCCGTCACGAGCATCACCACCACCATCATCATGACGATGATCACCATGACGACCATGACCATCATCACCACGATCACGACCACGATGCGTTTGAATCGTTTGTCGTCACCCGGCCTGAGATCAGCGACCCGAATGCTTTTGCCGAACAGGTCGCAGATGTGATCCGTACACATGACATCCTGCGCCTCAAGGGTTTTGCGGCGGTATCGGGAAAACCAATGCGCCTCACCTTGCAGGCCGTCGGCCCCCGCTTGGACACTTATTTCGACCGTCCCTTTGGCAGTGACGCACGACAGACGCGCCTGGTGGTGATTGGGCAGGCCGGGCTGGATCGCGCTGCCATTGAAAAAGCGCTGGCCGCGTGATCCGGGCTGAGCGATGCTTGTCGTTGAACTCGCCGATCCACGTGCCGATGGTCCTCGCCAGTTGTTGGAAGCCAGCCACGCATTGATGCAGGCCAGCTTTCCGCCGGAAGAGAACTACTTCCTCGACATTGAGGCGCTCTGCGCCGACAACATCCGTTTTTTTGCAGCACGAGAAGGGAAGACCACGTTGGGCACAGGGGCACTGGCTCTCATGGGTGCGTATGGAGAGGTGAAATCCATGTTCACTGACCCAAAGGCACGGGGCAAAGGCGTGGCCGCCGCACTGTTGCGCCAGATCGAAGATCAGGCCCGTGAGCTGGGCTTGTCGCACTTGCGGCTGGAAACCGGTGATCCGCTCGAAGCTGCCGTCCGTCTATACGAGCGAAACGGCTTTGTGCGTTGCGGCATATTTGGTGATTACGAACCCAACAAGACTTCGGTCTACATGGAAAAGCCGCTGAGCTGATGCACCTGCTCGCCGCCACTCCAGGAGCTGTCGACGATGGCAAGGACCCCGTTGATCTTGGTCAATCCCCGGCGGATCTGGTGTTTCTGTCCGCTGCGGACACGGAACTGGCAGCCCTGTCAGAGGCGCGGTCCGAACTGGAGGCCCCTCCAACGCTCCGGCTTGCCAATCTTACGCACCTGCAGCACCCAATGTCGGTTGATTTGCACCTGGAGGCCTGCGCCACCAAATCCCGTCTTGTCATCGCCCGCGTCCTGGGCGGTGTGGGATATTGGACCTACGGGGCAGAGCAATTTGCCGCCCGCTGCGCTGAGGCCAGCGTTCCCTTGGCGCTTTTGCCCGGAGACGACAAACCCGACGCCGATCTGCGTGGCCTCTCATCCGTCGCAGATGACCACTATGATGCGCTTTGGGCTTACCTCGTCGAAGGCGGCCCTGAAAACTCAGCTAACTTCCTGAGCTACGCCAAGGCGATGCTAGATGGGACAGACACGCCAGCCGCCGCCGCCCCTCTTCTGCGCGCCGGCGTCTATTGGCCAGGAAGTGGGCTGGCCGATCTGTCCAGCGCACAAGCGGCATGGACGCAAGATGCCGCAGTTGTGCCGATCATTTTCTACCGTGCGTTGGTGCAAGGCGCGGGGCTCAATCCGATCAATCGACTGACGCGGTCGCTTTTGCGTGCAGGCATAAATCCTTTGCCTATTTTCGTGGCATCCCTGAAAGACCCTGTCTCTGTTGCCACGTTGGACCATCTGTTTAAGGCCGCGCCGCCGTCTGTGATCCTCAACGCCACGTCTTTTGCCGTCGGTTCGCCGCATACCGGAGAGGACAGCCCATCTAATCCTCTCGCCATGCCCTCGGCCAATGCCGCGCCGGTGTTCCAAACCGTTCTATCCGGCTCATCAGAAGACGCATGGGCGGAAGGACTCTCCGGCCTCAGCGCCCGCGACATCGCCATGAACGTGGCTCTGCCCGAGGTCGATGGCCGCATCCTGTCCCGCGCGATCTCTTTTAAGGGCGAGGCCTTTTTCGACGAGGCCACAGAATGCCCCATCGCCACCTACCGCGCACAAGGCGACCGCATCGAATTCGTCACGGCGCTCACCAAAAACTGGACGAAACTGCGCCAAACCCCAGTCAAAGACCGCAAAGTTGCCCTGGTGCTGGCCAACTATCCCAACAAAGACGGCCGGCTGGCCAATGGTGTCGGCCTCGACACGCCAGCAGCCACGGTACATGCCTTATCGCTCCTGAACGACGCGGGCTACCGCATCGAAAATCCGCCAAAGGACAGCGACACGCTGATGCAGGCCATCCTGGATGGCCCCACCAACTGGCTCACAGACAGGGCAGACAAAGAGGGCGGCGAAACTCTCCCGCTTGACATCTATCTTGACCATTTCAACGCCCTGCCCTGGGCGCTCAAAGACCAGATGACCGCTCGTTGGGGTCCTCCCGAACAAGACCCTTTCATCGTTCCTCAAATACTCACATCCGACGGCGCCACAGGGCCCGGCTTCAAACTGTCGATTCTGACCTTTGGCAATGCCATCGTCGGTATTCAGCCCGCCCGCGGCTACAATATCGACCCAACAGACACGTATCATTCGCCGGACCTTGTCCCACCGCACAACTATCTCGCCTTTTATGTCTGGATCCGCCACCATTTCGGCGCGCACGCCGTTGCGCATATGGGCAAACACGGCAATCTTGAATGGCTTCCAGGCAAGGCGCTGGCGCTCAGCGAAACGTGCTGGCCAGAAGCCATCTTTGGCCCCACACCGCATGTCTATCCTTTTATCGTCAACGACCCCGGCGAAGGCACTCAAGCCAAACGCCGGGCACAAGCGGTTATTGTTGATCACCTGACACCGCCACTCACGCGGGCTGAAACCTATGGCCCGCTGCGCGACCTCGAGGCTTTGGTGGATGAATATTACGAGGCCGCCGGGGTTGACCCGCGTCGCATTGCCCATCTGCGACGCGAGATACTGAGCCTGACATCCGCCACCGGGTTAGATGCGGATGTCGGCATGAAAGGCGAGGACGAAGATGGGGATTTGGCCAAGCTTGACGCCTATCTCTGCGAGTTGAAGGAGGCGCAAATTCGCGATGGCCTGCACATTTTTGGCCAATCGCCCACTGGCCAGCAGGAATGCGATCTGGCCATCGCTCTGGCGCGTGTGCCGCGTGGCGATGGCAACGGACGGGATGCGTCGCTCTTGCGCGCACTGGCGCGCGATCTTGGACTGTCCATAGATCCGCTGGATTGCGACATGGCCGCGACTGCGCTCGAAAAGCCCAACGCGCTTGCAAATCTGTCCAATGACCCGTGGCGCTCCAATGGCGACACGGTAGAACGCCTTGAACTGCTGTCGCAAACGCTCTTGCAGGGCGAAGGGCGCGGCACAGTGCCTCTGGCAGAAACGTCGGCGGTCCTGACCGAGATCACCGAGCGTATCCGTCCCGACATCGCCAATTGCGGCCCCAGCGAAGTCCGCGCGCTTTTGACAGCACTGGGTGGTCAGGCCATTTCCCCCGGCCCCTCGGGCGCTCCAACCCGAGGCCGTCTCGATACCCTGCCCACGGGCCGCAATTTCTTTTCTGTCGATAGCCGCGCCGTGCCCACTCCCACGGCCTGGGCCCTGGGGTGGAAATCGGCCAACCTCTTGATCGAAAAACACCTGCAAACCCATGGCGACTGGCCTCGCACAATGCTGATCACCGCGTGGGGCACGGCCAATATGCGCACCGGCGGCGACGACATCGCACAGGCTATGGCTCTTATGGGCGTGAAACCCAAATGGGACGCCGCCAACAGGCGGGTCACCGGGTTCGAAATCCTGCCCGAGGGCGTACTCGGCCGGCCTCGTGTTGACGTTACGCTGCGCATCTCCGGCTTCTTTCGCGATGCGTTCCCCCAGCTCATCGCGCTGTTCGACAGCGCGGCGCGCGCGGTGCAAGCGCTAGATGAGGTCGAAGATCAAAACCCCGCTGCCGCCCGCGCACAACGCGGCGAGGCGCAATCACGCATCTATGGTGCAAAACCGGGCGCCTATGGTGCAGGGCTTCAGGCGATGATCGACGAACGTCTCTGGGGCAACAAGGCTGACCTGGCCGAGGCTTACCTGACATGGGGCGGCTACGCATATGGGGCAAAGGACGAAGGCCGACCCGACCGCACGGGATTTGAGGCTCGTCTCAGCCAAACCGAAGCTATCGTCCAGAACCAGGACAATCGCGAACACGACCTGCTCGATAGCGATGACTACTACCAATTCGAAGGAGGGGCCGCCGCCGCCGTCTCGACCCTCCAGGGGCAAGATCGCCCAATTTACCACAACGACCATTCGCGACCCGAACGCCCGGTCATTCGTACGCTGGATGATGAGATTGCCCGCGTGGTCCGCTCTCGTGTTGTGAACCCGAAATGGATCAACGGCGTGAAACGCCACGGCTACAAAGGCGCGTTCGAGATGGCCGCCACAGTCGACTATCTCTTTGCTTTCGCCGCCACAACCGGGGCTGTGAAGGGCCACCATTTCGACCTCGTCGAAGCGGCCTTTCTGGAAGATGAAGACACACGCGACTTTATTGCTGAGCACAACGCACCTGCCCTGCGTGAGATTGCCGCGCGGCTGCAAGAGGCTATTGATCGGGATCTGTGGACGCCGCGTTCCAATTCGGCGCGCGCGCGGATCGAGGCCTTTATGAAAGGAGATGCAAGATGACCCATGCAGGACGCTGCCTGTGCCGCTCTGTGCGCTATGAATTTGACGGCGAACCAGGCTGGGTGGGCTATTGCCATTGCGACAGTTGCCGCCGCACGACATCCTCGCCGACCACGGTCTTTATGGAGGTCTCTCAAGCTCGGTTCCGATGGAAGAGCGACCCACCGGCGATCTATGAAAACACACCGGGCGCCCGGCGTTATTTCTGCAAGACATGCGGATCGCCAATGGCCTTCGAGGCCGATTGGTATCCTGGTGTGATCCACCTCTACCCGGTTTCGTTGGAGGACCCATCCATGGCCAGACCCGTTGAGCACGTGCACGCTGAAGAGCGCCTGCCCTGGTTCGATGTGGATGACAGCTTGCCCCGCACAGCAGGATTTGGTGGCACAGGCCAAAAGGACCAATCTCCTGAATGACTTCAACACAAAGACAACACAGACGCCCGGAAAGGACATAACATGACCGACGATCCAGACCGCCACGCGATGAAGATGGCCAAGAAGAAGGCCGCGCGTGATAAAATTATGGCCACAAAGACAGACCAAAAAGGTCTGATCATCGTGCATACCGGCAAGGGCAAGGGAAAATCCTCTGCCGCATTTGGGATGATCTTCCGCTGCATTGCCCATGACATGAAATGCGCCGTCGTTCAATTCATCAAGGGCGGCATGTCCACAGGTGAACGTGACCTCATCTTGTCAAAATTCTCTGACACCTGCGCCTTTCACACCATGGGCGAAGGCTTTACCTGGGAAACACAGGACAAAACCCGTGACACTGAAATGGCCCAGGCGGCATGGGCCAAGGCCAAAGAACTGATCAAGGATGAAAGCAACAAGATGGTCTTGCTTGACGAGATCAACATAGCGCTACGCTATGATTATCTTGATGTGAATGAGGTGGTGTCATTCCTTGAAACTGAAAAACCTCATATGACCCATGTGGTCCTGACTGGGCGCAATGCAAAGGACGATCTGATCGAAACCGCAGATTTGGTCACAGAAATGGAGTTGATCAAACACCCCTTCCGTTCCGGCATCAAAGCTCAGATCGGGGTGGAGTTTTAGTGTGTGACACCGGGGCAAAAAGGCGAAGGAAGTGAACCTCCGCCTGTTTGCAGCGCTTGGAGATTTCTGTCTCCGACAGAGGCCCTAGCGCACCTGTCACGCGCCGGATTTGCAGATCACCAACAAGCAGACCGATATAGGATTCCAACGCCGCCTCCAGATCTTCAAACGCAAGATCACCATTTGAACGAGCGGCGCGCAATACCTCTCCAATCAAAGGTGCCACCGTGTCTCGGCCAGCATCTGCCAACGCCTGACCAAGCGTGCCTGTTGTGTCTGCGGCAGCTGCGCGGTTTAGGGCGATTGCTCTGTCACCCAGCAGCATCGTGAGAAGAACAGGTCCAGTTTTCCGAAAAACCTGCAATGGCGGCAGGTTTTTCCTTGCCGTCTTCTCTAAGTGGTCACGTACCTCATATGTATTTCTGACAATCAGCGCTCGAAATAGGCCGGTCTTATCGCCATACCAGTTGTAGAGCGTTTCGTTCGAAGCCCGTGCTTTTCGCGCAATCGAAAGCATGCTTGCTCCCGAATACCCTTTGCTCTCGATGACGTCGTACGCGGCTTTGGCAATCTCAGTTTCGCGCTTGTCGCGAATGCTCTCTTTCATCGGCGCCTCCAGAACATGGTTGACTCTATCCGTACACATGATTACGGATATTGCAACCGTACACTAAATTACGCCTTGGAGGCTCCAATGAAACATGAGCTGAACAACTACGCCATCTCGGCTCTTTCAACCTTGATCATTCTGCAAATTGTCATGTTGCTCTCGCTCTATTCGCGAACATTCCCTCATCCACCTGAGACAGTCGCGCCTTTTGCGATCGCTCCGTTTTTAGCTGTTTCGCTGTCATTCGCTGCCGTAGCCCTCATTCTTGGACCAACACGAAACCAACCAGGTCGTAGTTTCGCAATCTTGGCTGGCTTGTCTGCTCTGGTTTCATTTGGACCACAAAAATTCTTCGACGCCCAAATCGGGTTTGTTTGGCCAGCGGTTGTGATCGGGCAAATCGCCGTCATCTCTTTGGTCGCAACACTTTGGCTCACGCACAAAACCCGGGACGGCACGGGGCACCGGCAACAAGTTGGCTAACCCGGCAGGATAAGATTTCTTCTTGTCACTACAGATCACAATGAAAGTGATAGAGATGTCCGTGCAGATCACGAACCGTGAATTGCCGCAAACCCCAGGGCTTGTCTTCGGGAAACTCGACCACCTCGGCACCGCGGTCTGACAGCTCTGCAAAAGCGTCATCCACGTCTGCAACAAAAACCCAGAGGACACACGGTGCAACGTCTCCGTCGACCTCGCGGAAAAACAGAGCGCATGTTCCGTGTGACACGGCCCCAATGCGGCCTTCCACATTGTGCCAAGCAATGTCGAAACCAAGTTTCTCTTGGTAGTAGTGCTGCGCCTCAACAACAGAATGGACTGGCAGCGCCGGGACCGGTTGCGAAAACGTCATGACTCCTCCTTTGCACAAACTCCCGCATCGATTGAGTGTCGCGCTGTGTTTTACGATCATCTGTGATCCAAGTTTATCGGGATACGCTTTAGTAAACCAATCGCGTGACCAAAATTTTTAATTGTCTGACATTTGATTCTATGAGACCCTTTTCCCATCAAGCGGCGCAAAACCAGAACAATGTTCGCGCCGATGGGAGGATATTTGAAATGAACCTAAGACCTGACCCCACATTTTATCCAACGGCGAAGATGGCGATGGAAGCGCCCGCCGAAAAACTTGCCTTTACGCTCATGCTCAGTCCCGATGGCAGCCAGCCCGACGGCTTGGCCGTTGTGGATGTGGACCCAAGTTCAAAGACATATTCCCAGATCGTCCACCAGGTCATCATGCCCAACAAAGGCGATGAATTTCATCACTTTGGCTGGAATGCCTGCTCTTCGGCTTTGTCACCACTCACAGGACATGCTTTTCTCGAACGTCGTTATTTGATCATCCCCGGCATCCGCTCCAGCCGTATTTACGTGATCGACGTGAAAGAACCTCTGAAGGCGAAGATCCATAAAGTCATTGAGCCTGAAGAAGTGTTTGAGAAAACGGGCTATTCCCGGCCCCATACGATCCATTGCGGCCCGGAAGGTATTTACGTCTCAACTCTGGGCGGCGGCGGCAAAGACGGGACAGACGGCCCTCCGGGTATCTTCATTCTGGACTGCGAGACGTTTGAAATCCTTGGCCGTTACGAGATGGACCGTGGCCCGCAGGAAAAACACTATGATTTTTGGTGGAACCTGCCACGCGACTATATGGTTTCGTCAGAATGGGCCCTGCCGCCTCAGTTCGAAGGCGGCATCGTCGCAGAGGATCTGCTGAGCAACAAATATGGCCATGTCATCCATTTCTGGAATCTGCGCGAGCGCAAGAACGTGCAAACCATCGATCTGGGCGCAAACCACCAGATGGCTCTAGAAATCCGCCCCGCGCACGACCCGGCAAAGACCCACGGCTTCGTCGGCGTGGTCGTCGACACCACCAACCTGCAAGGCTCGATTTTCACATGGTGGCAGAAGGACGACGGTACATTTGAAGCCAAGAAGACGATCACCATTGACCCACGTCCCGAAAAGGCGGAAAACCTGCCGCCGCTTCTGCAGGGTTTCGAGGCTGTGCCACCGCTGGTTACGGATATCGACCTCTCACTCGATGACCGGTTCCTTTATGTTGCCTGCTGGGGCATGGGCGAGATGCATCAATACGATGTCTCCGACCCGATGAATCCCAAACTGGCGGGCAAAGTTGAACTGGGCGGCATCGCCCGCGGCGCCAAACACCCCAATGGCAAAGGTTTTGTCTATGGCCCGCAAATGGTGGAAATCAGCCGCGACGGCAAACGTGTCTATTGGACAAACTCGCTTTACTCGACATGGGATGATCAGTTCTATCCCGACGATGAAGGTGGCCAGATGGTCATGGCCAATGTGGGCGAAAACGGCGGGCTGGAACTCGACAAAGACTTCTATGTCGAATTCCCGAAAGGGTATCGCAGTCACCAAATCCGGCTTGAAGGCGGCGACTGTTCCACCGACAGCTTCTGTTACCCATCCGTCTGACGACGTGGGAGATCTAAACACGACGGCGGCCCTTTGGTGGGCCGTTGTTGCCTCTGGCATCTATCACGGACTCAACCCGGGGATGGGATGGCCTCTGGCTGTATCATCTGCCCTGATGGAGCAGAAATACACAAGCCTTTACAAGGCTTTGGGCGCTCTGGCTTTGGGGCACCTGATGGCTATGGCCGCCATTCTCTTTCCGTTTTCGGCATTGATCTGGCTTGTGGAATGGCAACGCGAGCTTCAGATCAGTGCCGCACTACTGGTCATTGCTCTGGGCATCTACCTTTTGATCAATCGCCGCCATCCGAGGTTCTTGGCTCGTGTTCCTCCGTCCAAACTGACACTCTGGTCTTTCCTTGTTGCCATGGCGCACGGAGCAGGGCTCATGCTGGTGCCGATCTACTTGGGCATTTGCAGCACAATTGACTCCAACACCGGCCATGCCGCAGCCGACACTCTCATCAGTGGCACGCTGACTGTCGCGATCCTGGTTGCATTGGCCCACACCTCAGCAATGATCCTGTCAGGTGGCGCATTGGCCGTGGGTGTCTATCACTGGCTGGGCCTTAAATTTCTGTCGAAATCCTGGTTCAACCTCGATGTCGTCTGGGCTCTAAGCTTGATTCTGGTCGGGGGGCTTGCGCTGATCTTTCAGCACTGACTTGCACTTTCACTGTTCCCCAAATACTCAAGCCCGAACGTCAAACCCAGGAACCCAGCCTCATGCCCAAGCACCGCCTACTGACCGAGTTTGGCATCGGTTCATCACTGCGCCACCAGGACTATACCTCCGCCGCTCAGCGCGCCCTGAAAGACGCGCTCTGGCGCAACTCGATCAACCTCGCTGAACTGTTTGGCAAACCCAAAGAGGCGATGATCATTGATGTCGAGATTGCGGTACAAGAGCCTGAACAGGTGGACTGTGATACGCTGGCTTCGGTCTTTCCCTACGGGCAGATCAGCGTTACCGCCGTCAAAGGCGGGTTGGATATTCCGCGTCCTGTTGGCCTTCCCACCGTGATTGCCAATGCGGCGATCAACGTCAGCCTGATGCTGGAGCCAAAGTCATGAACGATCAAAGGTTCATCATCGAAATGGGCATGGGCAATGACCAATATGGCATGGATTACCAAAAGGCCGCGGCCCGCGCGATTGAAAGCGCCATCCGCCGGTCGGCCATTCCAATGTATGCGACGACTGGGCTCAGCCATAAAGATATGCGCGTTCAGGTGACGATCGGCGTGCAGGAGCCGAGCAAGATCGATACCATCGCCTTGGCTCAAAACCTGCCACGTGGACGTGCCAAAGTTCAGGCCGTGTATGGCGGGCAGAACATCGTCAACCCCGATACCGGAGACACTATTGTTGTGGCCACGGCAGCGGTTGAAGCATTCCTGCCGGATCAATCTCAAAACTGGACCTGACACGCGCGCACAATTCCCAAACATCCGCCTTGTCGCGCCGCACATCTGGTCATATATTTTGACCAGTTGAAGCGAGCGCGACATGCCATTTAAAAAAGTCACTCCAGAAAAACTGTCCTCTGCGGTCACAGCCCAGATCGAAAAACTGATCCTGCGCGGCATTTTGCGACCCGGAGAACGTCTTCCGGCAGAACGCGAACTGGCCGAGCGACTGGGTGTGTCACGTCCGTCCCTTCGCGAAGCGGTAGCTGACCTTCAAGATAAGGGGCTTCTGACCAGCAAGGCAGGATCCGGTATCTTTGTTGCAGATGTTTTGGGCAACGCCTTTTCAGATGCGCTCATCGGGCTTTTTGCATCGCATGATGAGGCAGTGTTTGACTACATTGCGTTTCGCAGGGACATGGAAGGGCTGGCCGCCGAACGCGCGGCACGACTGGCATCGGATACAGACCTCAAGGTGATCGACGCAATCCACGCAAAAATGGAAAAGGCGCACGCCAAATCCGATCCAGAGACGGAAGCCAAGCTCGATGCGGATTTTCACATGGCCATTCTGGACGCAAGCCATAACGTGATCATGTTGCATATGATGCGATCAATGTTCCAACTGCTGCAAAGCGGCGTGTTTTACAATCGTAAGATCATGTTCCAGCAAGGCAATCGCCGAAAAACTCTTCTGGATCAACATGGTGCCATCAATGCAGCCCTGCAAGCCCGTGATCCGGGCGCGGCGCGTGAGGCTGTGATGTCACACCTTACCTATGTTGAGACCTGTCTGGCCAATCAACGAAAGTCCGATGCCAATGAAGCGATTGCTCAACAGCGGCTGGAACATGAGCAATCCAAATAGATGACGCAAAACTTCGGGCGCATGCAAAAAATTTACCAATTGATAAAATTTTTTCCTGTGAGATACTGATCCAACACCCAAGCTAAAGCCAGGGAGACGGATCGTGACGGACAACACGCTCATACCCGGAATTCAATCAGGGCGCCTTGCGTCCGAGAACTACGCCGAAAATTTTGCTGATTTGCACCCTCCGCTTGACGCGCACGAAGCTTTAGTCGCAGCCGATCGGTGTTACTTTTGCCATGATGCTCCGTGCATCACGGCATGTCCCACCGATATCGACATTCCACTTTTCATCCGCCAAATCGCGACCGGCACCCCAGAAGCGGCCGCTGAAACGATTTTGAGCCAAAATATTCTGGGCGGCATGTGCGCGCGGGTTTGTCCGACGGAAACACTCTGCGAAGAGGCCTGTGTGCGGGAGGCGGCCGAAGGTAAGCCGGTCTTGATCGGTCGGCTGCAACGCTATGCCACCGATACGGTTATGGAAAAAGGCGTGCACCCGTTCTCGCGCGCTGACGCGACGGGCAAAAGGGTAGCCGTCGTTGGCGCGGGCCCTGCCGGTCTTGCTTGCGCGCATAGGTTGGCCATGCACGGACATGACGTGACCCTTTACGATGCACGTTCCAAACTGGGCGGGCTGAATGAGTTTGGCATCGCCGCTTACAAGACCATTGATAGTTTTGCCGAACGTGAAGTTGACTGGCTTCTGCAGATCGGCGGCATATCTGTCAAAGCAGGTCAAGAGCTGGGCCAGGACATTTCGCTAAAGCAATTGAAGTCTGATTTCGACGCCGTATTTCTGGCAGTTGGTCTTGGTGGCGTAAATGCGCTTGGCCTTGATCACGAAGGTAAGGAAGGTGTGGAGGATGCTGTCGATTTCATCTCGGGTCTAAGACAATCCAAGGACTTGTCCAAACTACCAATAGGACGCGATGTCGTTGTGATAGGCGGTGGCATGACCGCGATTGACGCCGCTGTGCAGGCCAAGCTCTTGGGCGCACTCAATGTCACCCTTGTCTATCGCCGTGGCCGCGACCGCATGAATGCCAGCCGCTTTGAACAGGATCTTGCAGCCTCCAAAGGCGTGCGGATCATTACAAATGCTTCACCCATCGCCTTGCACGGCAACGGCGCAGTTCATGAGATCGAATTTGAGTACACCAATGATGATCTGACCCCCACGGGTCAGACCTTCCGCCTTGCCGCCAGTCAGGTATTCAAGGCAATCGGCCAGACACTTACTGGGGACACTCTTCCCGATCTTGACGGGCGCAAAATCGCAGTATCCGGCTCTGGACGCACCTCAGTACCTGGTGTCTGGGCGGGCGGTGATTGCGCGGCAGGCGGCGATGACCTGACGGTAACAGCTGTGGCCGAAGGGCGCGACGCGGCTGAAGACATTCACCGGAGCTTGATTTCGTGACGAATTGGCCGAGTCCACGCCTTAGAAAAGGAGGTGCGCATGAGTGACCTCGAAACACGCGTCTCTGACCATTACTCGGGACCTAGTCTTCTGGACAACATCCGACAGGCTCTTGCCGAAACCGGCGCCGACCCTGACATGCCCACTTTGGATGACCTCAAGCCCGTAGACGAGTTTCACACTGGAGGTGTCGAAGCCACCAACGCGTTGATCGACCAGCTTACGATCGTACCTGAAACGCGGGTTTTGGACATAGGCTGTGGCATCGGCGGGGCTGCGCGTCATGTGTCCGAGCGAACTGGTGCATGTGTCCGTGGTTTTGATCTAACGCCTGACTTCGTCAACACAGCCAGAGCTCTAAGCGACGCGACAGGTATGTCCTCTCGCACCACGTTTCAAGTTGGAAGTGCGCTTGAGATGCCCGAAGCTGATAACAGCGTCGATGTGGCTCTGATGTTCCATGTCGGTATGAATATCGAGGACAAGCCCCGCCTTTTCACAGAAGCTGCGCGTGTGCTTGCGCCGGGCGGTACATTCGCCCTTTTTGACGTCATGCGTAGCAGTGACCGTGCTCTGACCTTTCCCTTCCCTTGGGCAGAGCAGAAGGATTTCTCCTTTGTCACGCCCCCAGAAGCTTACCGAAAAGCCGCCTCTGCATCTGGACTCACGCAGGTTTTGGAACGTGATCGCAGCGATTTCGCCAAGGAATTCTTCGAACGCGTCTTCGCCAGAATAGAAAAGGCCGGTGGTCCGTCACCTGTTGGCATCCACCTTCTGATGCACGACACCAGCAGCCAGAAAATTCAAAACTACGTCAAACATCTGCATTCGGGCGATATCGCACCCGTAGAAATGATCTTTCGCGCCGCTGAATAGACGCGCGCCCTTACAGAGAAAGGAGCCAAGTTAATGGCCAATCTCAAGAGTAACTTTGCCGGGATTTCCTCTCCCAACCCGTTCTGGCTCGCCTCTGCACCGCCCACAGACAAAGAGTATAACGTTCGCCGCGCCTTCGAGGCCGGTTGGGGTGGCGTGGTCTGGAAAACTCTTGGCGAAGACGGCCCCCCTATAGTGAACGTCAACGGACCCAGATATGGCGCAATCTGGGGCGCGGATCGACGTCTACTGGGGCTAAACAACATCGAACTCATCACCGACCGTCCGCTACAGGTCAACCTCGATGAAATGACGCGTGTGAAAAAGGATTATCCTGATCGCGCACTTGTGGCCTCCCTTATGGTTCCGGTGGACGAGGACAGCTGGAAGGCCATTCTGGATCACGTTCTGGAAACCGGCTGCGACGGGGTTGAGCTGAATTTCGGCTGCCCACATGGCATGAGCGAGCGCGGTATGGGGTCGGCCGTGGGCCAGGTGCCTGACTACGTGCAACAGGTGACCGAATGGTGCAAGAAACACTCAAACCTGCCGGTGATCGTAAAACTCACGCCCAATATTACCGACATTCGCAAACCGGCGCAGGCAGCACATGATGGTGGCGCGGATGCCGTGAGCCTGATCAACACAATAAATTCAATCACATCTGTGAATCTCGACAGCTTTGCGCCCGAGCCCACCATAGACGGTAAAGGCGCGCATGGCGGATATTGTGGCCCAGCAGTGAAACCGATTGCCCTGAACATGGTGGCCGAGATCGCCCGCGCGCCATCCTTAAATGGCCTGCCGATCTCAGGCATCGGCGGCATCACGACCTGGCGCGACGCGGCGGAGTTCATGTCTCTGGGCGCTGGAAATGTACAGGTTTGCACCGCGGCCATGACCTATGGCTTCAAGATTGTGCAGGAAATGATTTCGGGCCTGTCGCAATACATGGACGAAAAGGGGTTTACCTCTGTCGACGAGATCGTGGGCCGCGCCGTGCCGAATTGCTCTGACTGGCAGCACCTCAATCTCAACTACGTCACCAAGGCGCGGATTGATCAGGACCTCTGCATCAAATGCGGCCGGTGCTATGCCGCCTGTGAAGACACTTCGCATCAAGCCATCTCCATGACGCCTGATCGTGTCTTTGACGTGATTGATGCCGAATGTGTGGCCTGTAACCTGTGTGTGAATGTCTGCCCTGTAGAGGGCTGCATCACGATGGAAGAGCTTGCGCCAGGGATGGTCGATGAACGTACCGGGAAAACTGTCGAGAAAGAATACGCCAACTGGACGACGCATCCCAACAATCCGGGGTCATGCGCAGCGGAATAGGTATCTTGACCTAAGTCAAACAAATACAAATCGTTCTGCAGTAGCCTTTTCTTGAGAATTGTTAAGAAAGGGTTGGAGTCGTGATTAAAACAACGCTTCTTGTTTTGACGTCATCGACTGTTCTGTTGATGGGAACTTATGCCGCGCATCCAAGCGACGCGCCAATGGTGCAAATGTTCCAAAACTGACGACTTCGGTCGAACCACATCAAACAGACAACAGTCTGCGGTACAGCGTATCAAGAAAATCCCTAGCCCCGGCATGCACATTTGATTCCGAGACAAGCGCTTGAACTTGCGCATCGAAATCGGCGTAATGCTGTGTCGTGGCCCAGATCGAAAATATCAAATGATGGGCATCTACTTTGGCAATGCGCTTCTGCGCCACCCAATCCTCAATGATCTTTACAGTATCATTCACCAAAGGCTTTAGCGTGCGATCAAGATGAGACCCGATGCGCGGCGCCCCCTGCAAAATTTCGTTGGCAAAGAGCCTGCTTTCGCGTGGGTATTCCCGGCTCATCTCCAGTTTGCGCTGCACGTATCGCAGAATTTCTTCCAAAGGCTGGCCGTTCGGATCGATCTCGCGCATGGGGGCCAGCCACTCATCCATAAGCCGATTGAGCAAAGTGACATGGATGTCTTCCTTGCCCTCAAAATAATAGAGAATGTTTGGCTTCGAAAGCCCCGCCTGCTCGGCAATCTGATCCAGCGTCGCCCCCCGAAATCCTTGTTTTGAGAACACCTCAAGCGCGGCATCTAGGATAAGAGCGCGGTTACGTTGTTGAATCCGGCTTGGCTTTGACGCGGTGTCTTCTGCGGATGGTCTCGGCATGGGTCTCCCTGGCCTGATTTGCCTAGTGGCAAGGCGTCTTTGGCCAGAGTTTGGCCTGTTGCTTCCTACCATCCTCACATTGGTTGACATGGGCAAGTTCTTCCGCAATCGTTGTTTTACCATTTGGTCAAAAGTGATGTTTCCGCGCACCATGATATAGTGATGTCAATGGCGCTGATGCGGTATCGCACATCATGAGTGACCATCGGCAAAAGGGGGATGACATGGCGGCTCCGGGCGAGAACCTCAAGATCAACGGCGACCGGTTGTGGGACAGCCTGATGGAGATGGCAAAGATCGGCCCCGGTGTCGCAGGCGGCAACAACCGCCAGACGCTCACTGACGAAGACGCCGAAGGGCGTGCGCTTTACAAATCCTGGTGTGACGCCGCTGGCCTCACCACCGGCGTCGACAGTATGGGCAACATGTTTGCCCGCCGAGAGGGAACCGACCCGGACGCGCTCCCCGTCTATGTCGGTTCCCACCTCGACACGCAGCCGACGGGTGGAAAATACGATGGTGTCTTGGGGGTTCTGGGCGGCTTGGAGATCATCCGCACGCTGAATGACCTCGGCATCAAGACCAAACACCCCATTGTTGTGACCAACTGGACCAATGAGGAAGGCACACGCTATGCACCCGCGATGCTGGCTTCGGGCGTGTTTGCGGGCAAGCACACAGAGGAATGGGCCAAGGACCGTTTGGATGCCGATGGCAAACGCTTTGGCGATGAGCTGAAACGCATCGGCTGGGAAGGCGATGAGCCCGTGGGCGATCGCAAGATGCATGCCTTCTTTGAGCTGCATATCGAACAGGGGCCCATCCTTGAAGCCGAGGAGAAAGACATCGGCGTTGTTACCCACGGCCAAGGCCTGCGCTGGATCGAATGCACCATCACGGGTAAGGACTCCCACACTGGCTCAACACCTATGCACATGCGCAAAAATGCCGGGCGCGGGTTGGCCCTGATCACCGAGCTGGTGCACGAGATTGCGATGAAGAACCAACCCAATGCCGTGGGGGCCATTGGCCATATCGAGGTCTATCCCAATTCGCGCAACGTGATCCCCGGCAAGGTTGTCTTCACCGTCGACATGCGCACACATCTTCTGGACAAGCTCAATGCCATGGTCGCCAAATTCGACGAACGCGCGCCAAAGCTCTGTGAGGAGGTCGGCGTGGAGTTCTCATCGGAGATTGTCGGCCAGTTCGACCCCCCCGCCTTTGACGAAGGCTGCGTGAAAGCTGTGCGAGATGCCGCAGAACGGCTGGGCTATTCCCACATGGACATCGTCTCGGGCGCGGGCCACGACGCCTGCTGGATCAATGACGTGGCGCCGACGGCGATGGTTATGTGTCCTTGTGTGGATGGGCTGTCGCACAATGAGGCCGAAGAGATTTCCAAGGAATGGGCCACTGCGGGGACGGATGTGCTGATGCATGCGGTGGTAGAAACGGCGGGGATCGTGGAGTGAGAAGGCGGAAATGACCGGTTTTCAGTGGATAGCAGTATTATGCCTTCTTGCCGGGATGACCTACTGGTTCTGGCCTAGGACAGAAGTTTGGACGGGTGTTTATTACCCTAATCGTTCAAATCTAATAGTGCACGAATTTGTTGGTGAATTTAAGAGTTTGGAACTTTGCCGCAACTTTTTAGTCGCAAGAATCGATGGGATGGATGATCCGAGCAAACCCGACTGGGAATGCGGACTAAACTGTCGGAAGACTTCTACAGACCCAGAGATATTAACTTGCGAAAGAACCGAAAGGTGAGAGTATGACCACCAAAGTCATCAAGAACGGCACCGTCTGCACCGCAGACCGTACGTGGAAAGCCGATGTCCTGATCGAGGATGAGAAGATCAAACAGATCGGCGAGGACCTTTCAGGTGACGAGTATATCGACGCCGAAGGCGCCTATGTCATCCCCGGCGGCATTGATCCGCACACCCATCTGGAAATGCCCTTCATGGGCACCACCGCAGCCGAGACCTTCGAGACCGGCACATGGGCCGCGGCCTGTGGGGGCACCACGATGCTGGTCGATTTCTGCCTGCCCGGCGCGGACGGCTCGATCAAGAACGCGATCAACGAGTGGCACCGCAAATCCGCGCCGCAGATCTGCGCCGATATCGGCTATCACATGGCCATCACCGGCTGGAACGAGAGCATCTTCAATGAGATGAAAGATGCCGTCGACATGGGCGTGAACAGCTTCAAGCATTTCATGGCCTATAAAGGCGCGCTGATGATCGAGGATGACGAGATGTTCGCCTCTTTCAAACGCTGCGCCGAGCTGGGCGCGCTGCCCATGGTGCATGCCGAGAACGGCGATCTGGTGGCTGAGCTGCAGGAGAAGTACTTCAACCAAGGCATCACCGGGCCAGAGGGCCACGCCTATTCCCGCCCGCCGGAATTGGAAGGTGAGGCCGCCAACCGCGCCATCACCATCGCCGACACTGCCGGCGTGCCGCTTTACATCGTGCATGTGAGTTGCGAGCAGGCGCACGAGGCGATCCGCCGTGCCCGCCAGAAAGGCATGCGCGTCTATGGCGAACCTCTGGCGCAGTTCCTGACGCTGGATGAAGGCGAGTATTTCAACAAAGACTGGGACCATGCCGCGCGCCGGGTCATGTCGCCACCCTTCCGCTCAAAGGATCATCAGGACAGCCTATGGGCCGGTCTGCAGGCGGGCAGCTTGCAAGTCGTCGCCACCGACCACGCCGCCTTCAACACCGAGCAAAAACGTGCCGGGCGCGATGATTTCCGCATCATCCCCAATGGGTCCAATGGGCTGGAAGAACGCATGCCGGTGCTTTGGACCGAAGGGGTGGAAACCGGGCGGCTGACGCCGAACGAATTTGTTGCCGTGACCTCGACCAACGTCGCCAAGATCCTCAACATTTACCCAAAGAAAGGCGCAATTGTGGAAGGCGCGGATGCCGATATCGTGGTCTGGGACCCGAAAATCACCAAGACGATCTCAGCCTCCAACCACCACTCGATCCTCGACTACAACGTGTTCGAGAGCTTCGAGGTCACCGCCAATTCGCGTTATACCCTGAGCCGGGGCGAGGTCATCTGGGCCTGGGGGCAGAATTCGCAACCTCAACCCGGTCGTGGTCGCTTCGTGCCGCGCCCAGCCTTCCCCTCGGCACATACTGCACTGAGTAAGTGGAAAGAACTCACTGCGCCCAAAATGATCGAACGCGACCCGATGAATATTCCGGCGGGGATTTGAATAAGCACCAAAGGCATGAGTGGTTTGCCTAACACCACCTTGACAAAGAACCGCCAGCACGTCGCCATGCGCTAGTGCAAGCAAGGAAGAACTCGTGAAGACCAACCCGGTGATCAGCGCCCAAAATCTCTCGCTGACCTTCCAGACCAATGATGGCCCGGTGCATGCGCTGAAGGACGTGTCGCTCGATGTCGAAAAAGGCGACTTCGTCTCCTTTATCGGCCCCTCGGGTTGTGGCAAGACGACCTTCCTGCGCTGCATGGCAGATCTTGAACATCCCACTGGTGGCACAATTACAGTCAACGGTATTTCGCCCGAAGCAGCCCGCCGAAACCGCGCCTATGGCTACGTCTTCCAGGCCGCTGGCCTCTACCCTTGGCGCACCATTGGCGGCAATGTTCGCCTACCGCTCGAAATCATGGGCTATAACAAGGCTGATCAGGCCGCGCGCGTAAAACGTGTTCTCGACCTCGTGGACCTTGCCGGGTTTGAAAAGAAATTCCCCTGGCAGCTCTCCGGCGGCATGCAGCAACGCGCCTCGATTGCCCGCGCATTGGCCTTTGATGCCGATATCCTGCTGATGGACGAACCTTTCGGCGCTCTGGATGAAATTGTGCGCGACCACCTCAACGAGCAACTCCTGAACCTTTGGGAGCGCACCAACAAAACCATCTGCTTTGTTACCCACTCCATCCCCGAGGCGGTTTATCTGTCGACCAAAATCGTCGTCATGTCCCCTCGTCCGGGACGCATCACCGATGTGATCGAAAGCCCCCTACCCCGAGAGCGCCCTCTTGACATTCGCGACACGAAAGAATTTCTCGACATTGCCCATCGTGTT
Source organism: Roseovarius sp. S88 (assembly GCF_037023735.1). GTDB lineage: Bacteria > Pseudomonadota > Alphaproteobacteria > Rhodobacterales > Rhodobacteraceae > Roseovarius > Roseovarius phycicola. The sequence goes on from NZ_CP146069.1 coordinate 3,269,777, forward strand.
CGCGAGGGCCTGCGTGCGGGGCACAGCTATGAGGATTAATACTGTCCCCCAATTGGATGCCCCCACCCTTTTGACCGGGCAGGGGACTTTCACCGTTCACGGCCATCGGCTCTCCAGCCTGTACCGTCTCTGCAAGCAACCACCAAATCCTTTCATCGTTCTAAAAAAACTCAAAAAACTGCGCTCAAATCTTGCGATGGGAACTGAGTATTTTTGGAACAGTGAAAGCAGGACGCACGCATGAGAAGCCTCTTGCCCATCCTGACCGTGCTCGGCGCAATTGTCGCGATCTGGTACTTGGCGGTCGCCCCAATGAATGTGCGCGTGGCGCTGGACCAGGTTGAGCGCAGCGGTGCCATAGTGGAGCCCGCCACTTCAGTCGAACGGCGCGCGACCTCTGTCTGGCGGCTGATGCTGGACAATTCCGAACATGTCGCGGCGGGTTATGCACTTGAACGCCCACGCCTTCCGACACCTGCACAAGTGGGACAAGAGCTTTGGAAAACCACTGGGGAGATGGTGCTGCGCGGACGGGCGCTGTCGAAACGCTCTTTGATCCTGCACGGCTGGATCACGCTGAAATCCACACTATCCGGGTTCGTTCTGGGCACGTTGCTGGGCATCCTTGGTGCGGTGGCCATCGTCTATTCTCGGGTCACCCGCATGAGCCTCATGCCCTGGGCGATCATCAGCCAGACCATCCCGATTGTGGCCCTTGCCCCAATGATCATTGTTCTCTCCTCACAGCTTGGGATCGAGGGGCGCGGTCTGCCAAAGGCAATCATATCTGCATATCTGTGCTACTTTCCAGTGCTGGTGGGCATGGTCAAAGGGTTGCAATCCCCCGCCATCGCGCAGCTCGATCTTTTGCGCACCTACAGTGCCTCAGGCCTCCAAAGCTTTCTTAAGCTACGCCTGCCCGCTTCGGTGCCCTACCTCTTTACGTCTCTCAAGATCGGGATCGCCGCAGCCCTTGTTGGCACCATTGTCGGAGAACTTCCCACCGGCGCAGTTTCCGGTCTGGGCGCGCGTATCCTAATCGGGGATCAATTCGGCACGCCGCTTGCCATTTGGGCTGCTCTATTCACGGCCGCCATACTTGCCGGGCTACTAGTCACGTTTCTGGACCTGTCCCAACGCCTGATCCTGCGACGCATGGGGATGCCATCATGATGTGGGTGATCATCGCTTTGGTATTTTGGCTAGCCGCCTGGGCCGTGAACGTGGCACTGGCCCGGTCGCGCTATCACGATACCAAGCTGGTGCGCCTGATCGTGCCGCTTTTGTTCGGCGCCACACTTTTGGTTTTGTGGGAGGGTCTGGTCCGGGGCTTTTCTGTCTCACCCGTCATCCTGCCCGCGCCCTCTGTTGTGGCTCAGACCTTCGCCAATTCAACAGATATTCTCTGGGTGGATTTCACCCAGACGGTCCTGAAAGGCGCGGTATCGGGTTATGCCATCGGCTGCCTTTCCGCCTTTATCGCGGCCATTGCCATTGACCGCTCAGCGTTTCTCACGCGGGGGCTATTGCCAATTGGCAATTTCGTCGCCGCCCTGCCCATCGTGGGCATCGCACCCATATTGGTGAGTTGGTTTGGCTTTGACTGGCATTCCAAGGCCGCTGTTGTTGTCGTGATGGTGTTCTTTCCGATGTTGGTCAACACGGTTCAGGGCCTGCGCGAAACCGATCAGATGCAACGCGACCTGATGCATACCTATGCCGCGGGTTACGTCACAACACTGACAAAACTGCGACTACCTGCAGCCATGCCTTTCGTTTTCAACGGATTGAAAATTGCGGCAACGCTCGCGCTGATCGGAGCTATTGTGGCAGAGTATTTTGGCTCGCCTACGCGCGGGATGGGCTTCCGAATTTCCACGGGTGTCGGCAGTCTTTCAATTGATCTTGTCTGGGCCGAGATTTTTGTCGCGGCCTTGGCGGGATCGGGATTTTACGGCGCGGTTGCACTTATCGAACGGGCCGTGACATTCTGGCACCCTTCACAACGGGGCCGGGCGTAAACAACAATTAAACCAAGGGAGAAATGAAAATGAAGAACCTCACATATTCTATTGGCTTTGCTGCTGCGGCCTTTTGGGGCGGGATGGCACAAGCCGCCGATGACGTCACACTACAGCTCAAATGGGTAACACAAGCGCAATTCGCCGGTTACTACGTCGCACTCGATCAGGGCTTTTATGAAGAAGAAGGCCTGAACGTCACGATCAAGCCGGGCGGCCCGGACATTGCCCCGGCTCAGGTTATCGCCGGTGGCGGGGCCGATGTCGTGCTTGACTGGATGCCCTCGGCTCTGGCCTCTCGTGAAAAGGGTCTGCCGCTTGTGAACATCGCGCAGCCATTTAAGAGCTCCGGCATGATGCTGACCTGCCGCAAGGATGCCGGCGTCGCTTCTCCCGAAGACTTCGCTGGCAAAACGCTCGGTGTCTGGTTCTTTGGCAATGAATACCCTTTCCTGAGCTGGATGAGCCAGCTGGGCCTGTCGACGGACGGCGGTGAGGACGGCGTGACTGTTCTCAAACAAGGGTTCAACGTCGATCCGATCCTGCAGGGTCAGGCGGCTTGCGTGTCCACCATGACGTATAACGAGTACTGGCAAATCATCGATGCCGGGCTTAGCCCAGATGACCTTGTGGTATTCAAATATGAAGACCAGGGCGTCGCGACACTTGAGGACGGCATGTACGTTCTGGAGCAAAACCTCGAAGACCCAGCCTTTGTCGACAAAATGACCCGTTTCGTGCGGGCTTCGATGAAAGGCTGGAAGTGGGCCGAGGAAAATCCCGATGATGCGGCTTTGATCGTGCTCGACAATGACGAGACCGGTGCACAGACTGAGAAGCACCAAAAACGCATGATGGGCGAGATTGCTAAGCTGACTGCAGGGTCGAACGGAGCACTTGACCCTGCAGATTTCGAACGCACGGTGCAGTCGCTCTTGGCAGGTGGCTCAGACCCAGTGATCACCGACCATCCAGGCGAAGCTGCTTGGACACACAAGATCACGGATGCGGCGCTAAACTAAATTATACAAATTGGAAGCAAGGCCCGGGTCATTGTCCTGGGCCTTTTGCTTTGCCCAAATATGGACAACAACCTGATCCTAGCCGATCGGACACAATCCCGCCACAATTGACGATATTGCGGGTCGGCTAAAAAGTGCCGCAACATGTAGTTGAGTTTCTGGCAGATCGCCCCTGAAATCTGTGAAAATTCAGACTTTATTCAACGCGCCCTCTATGCTACTGTTTTATCAATCAAAACATGGCCAGTCGAAAAAATCGGCGGTCAACGAGGCAGAGAAAGAGCAGTTCCATGAGAACGCGCAACAGGCAGCCCCTTCGCTGGGGTCTGGTGGCTTTGGCTACCATTTGGATGTTGGTGGTGGTCCCGTTAAGCGCGGCAGCAGCCCCTTATGCAGCACTGGTGATGGACGCGCGCAGCGGTAAGGTGCTGCATTCGCGGAACGCTGACACACGGTTGCACCCGGCATCGCTCACCAAGATGATGACGCTCTACGTAGTTTTTGAAGCCGTGGAGAATGGCGAGATCAGTTTGGACACGCCTGTGCGCATCTCCAAGCATGCCGCAAGCGAACCGCCAAGCAAACTTGGGCTGCGTGCCGGACAAAAGATCCAGCTTCGGTATCTCATCCGTGCGGCGGCGATCAAATCAGCAAATGATGCGTCCACCGCTCTGGCCGAAGCAATCGAGGGCTCTGAGGCGGCCTTTGCGCGGCGCATGAACCGGACCGCCAAGGCACTTGGCATGACGCGAACGACCTTCAAGAACGCCCATGGGCTTACTGAAAAAGGTCACCTTTCCACGGCTCGCGACATGACGATCATGGGACGGCATTTGTTTTATGATTACCCTGAATACTACAATCTTTTTTCCCGCATCACTGCGAACGCAGGTGGCACCAAGGTCTATCACACAAATCGCAAACTGCTGCGCAACTATCGCGGTGCTGACGGGATCAAAACCGGCTACACCCGCGCGGCTGGCTTCAACCTGACCGCATCGGCAGAGCGCGGTGGCGAACGCATTATTGCGACTGTGTTTGGCGGACGCTCCACCGCGACGCGCAACGCAAAGGTTGCTGAGCTTCTTGATTTGGGATTCAAGCGTGCGCCGACACGCACGGCCCTGCTGCGTCCCGCAAAGCCGCCTTACATGGGCAAAGCTGGCCGCGGCGATGGCCATTCGGTTCCCGGCGGCACCGGCCGTACCGTACGCTTGGTTGCAGCCGCCGCTGTGAAGAAAAGCTTACGTCCACAAACACGCCCTGGCGCGGAACCTGCAACAACACCGGTCCCTGCCGAAGAGGCTCCGGTTCTTGTGGCCAACAAGTCAGACATCGAAAAGGCCCTCTTGGCGGCGGTCAGCACGTCGTCCAAACCCGATGTGTCAGCTGCGGTTCTTGCAGCAGCCCCGTCCAAGCCAACTTTGTCGCCCAAGATACGTCCGGCCAGCCTGCAGATCGCGAAGGCGGATCCGGCCGAAGATCCGATACAAGAAGTGGTGACACGCTTGTCAACATCCGGTGGTCGGCACTGGGGTATCAATGTCGGACAATATCCGAGCCAATACAAAGCGCGTAAAGTGCTCTTGCAGACGGCCTTAAACGAAATGGAAACACTCGACGGTAGCCTACGCAAGGTGGTCAAACGCAGTACAGGCTTCGACGCAAACTTCATGGGATTGACCGAAGAAACCGCGGACATGGCCTGTCGTCGCTTGCAAGCCAAGCAAATCACCTGCGAAACGATCCAACCTGGCGGCGCTTAACCTGTTGGTGCAATACTGGACGGTGATCGGTCCAACTTAGGATTTGGGCCTGTCATCATATTCGTCGCTCAGAATCCGCTGCGCATCGCCATCCGGGTCGTCATACTGGTTCGTCTTCACCGTCCATATGAAAAACCCAAGCCCCAGCCCGCCCAGAATGAGCGAGATCGGGATAAGATAGGTCAGAATGTTCATCCACGACCTTTCACGCGCAGCGAATTGAGCGAAACGGTAATCGAACTTGCCGACATCGCCAAGGCCGCGATCAGCGGTGTGGCCAGACCGGCAACCGCCAGCGGCACAGCGATGATGTTGTAAAGCGTCGCAATTCGGAAGTTCTCGCGAATGCGTTTGGTGGCAGATTTCGCGGTGGTGCAGGCATCAGACACCGGCGACAAATCATTGCCCAAAAGCACGATGTCACTGGCAACACGCGCCGCATCAAGCGCAGTGGCCGGAGAAATGGATACATGCGCTGCTGCCAGGGCTGCGGTGTCGTTGAGCCCATCACCCACCATCAAAACATGCGCGCCATCTTGAGTCATATCCTGAATGCGCCGCGCCTTGTGTTCCGGTAATGCCTCTGACATCCAGTTTTCAATACCAAGTCGCCGCGCCAGAGCTTCGACCGCAGGGGTGGTGTCACCCGACATCAAGCACACCGTCTTGCCACGTTCGCGAAGCGCGCGCACCGCGTCTTCCGCCCCTGCCCTTAACGCATCCTCGAAACGGAACGCCAGCGGTGTTTCCTCACCGATTTGCAGATAGGTCGCGGTCTCGGCCAATGGTTCGGCACCGAGCCATTTGGCGCGACCAAGACGCACCGGCTGGCCTTCAAACACAGCTTCAACGCCAAATCCCGGAACTTCACGTGCGTCACTGACCGATGCCGCGGCAAACCCCGCATCCAAAGCGGCACGGTAAATCGCCTTGGCCAATGGGTGGCTCGATTGCGCCGCCAATGCCATGGCCAGTTCCACATCCGGGCGCGGCAACTGCTCCAGATTTGTCAGTTGGGGCAAACCTTCTGTCAGTGTTCCTGTCTTGTCGAAAACCACAGTGTCCACTTGGGCCAGCCGCTCCAGCGCGGTTTCGTGCTTGATCAGCATACCTTTGCGGAACAGCCGCCCTGATGCTGCAGTGGTCACGGCAGGAACAGCCAAACCAAGCGCGCAGGGGCATGTGATGATCAAAACTGCTGCCGCGATATTGAGCGCTGTGCGCATGTCAAATGTGTAGAGATACCAGCCGATGAAGGCCAAAGCCGACAATATGTGCACGCCGGGGGCATAGAGCTTGGCGGCACTATCGGCTAAAGAAGTGTAACGTGAGCGACCGGATTCAGCGATGGCCACAAGATCGGCCATGCGGTGGAGCGACGTATCTCGACCAACGGCAGTCGCCCGGATGGTCAAAGGACCGGTCAGGTTGACCTCACCTGCCGAGACCGCAAGCCCTTCTTGCGCAAAAACCGGAAGGGTCTCGCCGGTCAGAAGAGAACGATCAATCTCAGATTGCCCCTCAACAATATCGCCATCCACCGGCACACGCCCACCGGGGCGCACCCGCACCAGATCGCCAACGGAAATTTCGGAAATGGGCACCTCTTCCTGCGTGCCATCCACAACACGCCACGCGCGCGGCACTTCCAGCGCGGTCAGTTCTTCAGCGGCAGATCGTGCAACGGCTCGCGTGCGATGATCCAAGTACCGCCCGATCAGCAGAAAAAAGGTCAGTGCAATGGCCGCGTCAAAATAGGCGTGATGCCCGGACAGAGACGTTTCCCAAAGCGACGTTACTACCGCCAACCCTATTGCTAAAGAAATCGGCACATCCATGTTAAGCCGCCCCTGCCGAAGCGCAGTCCAAGCATTGCGAAAGAACGGCTGGCCCGAGAAAGCAATCGCGGGCAGTGCAATGGCGGCAGAAATCCAGTGGAACATGTCGCGTGTGGCGGCCTCTGCGCCGGACCAGACCGAGACCGACAACAGCATGACATTCATCATCGCAAAGCCAGCTACGGCTAGCCGCATCAAAAGCTCACGCCCGGCACGATCCGTACTGGTTGCATTCAAGGCACTTGGATCAAGCTCATGCGCCTCATATCCCAGCCCTTCAACAACGTTGCACAGCAAGGCTGCCGTCACATCCGGCTCAGCCTCAATAGTGGCGCGTTTGAGTGTCAGGTTCACACGTGCAGCACGCACGCCGGGATGAGCCGACAGGCCGCGTTCAATCTTGGAAATGCAGGCGACGCAATGGATTGTAGGCAATGAGAGCGCGATATCACCTGATACAGGCTTTGTCTCCGCCAATGCCTCCGCCGCCGGAACAACCGAGCAAGCCGGACAGGCAGAGACAGGTTGTTTCAGTGTGGCGGTCACGGCTCCCTTACTCCTTGATCAGGACAACACGTTGTTGAAACTCGGTGCCATCCGCCGACAACGCGCGCATCCGGACATTCCAGTTCCCGTCCGATAGCTCCAGCGGTGCGACATATGACACCCCGTCAAAGCGAAACTCCGGCTGACTGTCTTCGCGCACATGCGTGGCGCGGCCGACAGTCGCGTGAATCTGGGCAGCCTTTACAGGGCGGCCATTGTCATCGCGAATGCTCAGGCGCAGTTGCCCCTGGGCATGCGTGGCTTCAACCTTCCAGCCCAACTTTTGCTGAGCCGCGCGTCGATCATCAAAGGTTTGGCTGGCGATGTATGAATTTTTCACCTCTACCCCAGGGAAGGTCTTTACGGCAGAGTAAGCCAAAGTGAAGTTCACCGCGATAATGACGCCAAAGGCACCGAGAAAGCCAAAAAAGACATGCATGCCAGTAATCCTGCGCTCGGTCATCAGTTGCCCTTCCCGTTGAAAATTGTGTCTTTGTAAGCCCGGTCACCGTTTGAGATGTCTTCGACCCAAAGCCGTACATCTGACCGCTCAGCTTGCGCCGGATCAGAGCCTGCGGGCGCGATGAGGTAAACCCTCTGCAGATGGGTTTTGTTGGCAGGCACGTTCACCGATGCATAAGGCGTGCCTTCTAGCTGAACCCGTACTGCCGGATCGCCCGTGACTGTTATACGGAACGGCCGATCATCGCCATGTTTGTTCAACAAGCGCACCTCATAGGTGTTGCGGATCGAACCATCTGAGAGAGTAATAAAGGTCGGGTTGCGGACCGGTGCCACGGTCATTTCGATATCCGAGCGAATAAAGAGCGCGAACAACAGGCCAAACCCGACAAGCGACCATAGAGCCGTATACATGATCGTACGTGGACGCAGGATGTGGTTCATCACTTTCTTCGGCGTCTTGCCCTGCCGCTCAAACTGTTCGTCGGTCAGAGCCAGGTAATCAATCAAACCGCGCGGCTTGCCGATCTTGGCCATGATGTCGTCGCATGCATCAATACAAAGCGCACACGTGATACACTCCATTTGTTGCCCATCACGAATGTCGATGCCCATGGGGCAGACATTCACGCAGGCCATACAATCAATACAGTCGCCTTGTGCCTCTCCTGCCTTGACCTCATCGGAATGCTTGCGCGGCTCGCCACGCCACTCGCGATAACCGACCGTCAGCGTGTCTTCGTCCATCATGGCAGCCTGAATACGCGGCCAGGGACAGGCATAGATACAAATCTGTTCGCGGGCGAAGCCGCCAAAGAAAAAGGTCGTGGCCGTCAGGATTGCAATTGTTGTGTAAGCAATAGGATGCGCGTTGAGCGTAAACAGATCGACCAACAGCGTTGGCGCATCTGTGAAGTAAAATACCCAAGCACCACCTGTCAGCAGACCAATGATCAACCAAACTGTCCATTTCGTCAGCCGCAAGCGAACTTTGCGAACATCCCACTTCTTCTGCCGATGCAAACGCAGCCGCGCGTTGCGATCCCCTTCGATCCAACGCTCCACAAGAATGAACAGATCCGTCCACACGGTCTGAGGGCAAGCATACCCGCACCACACGCGGCCCATGGCAGATGTGAAGAGAAACAGACCCAGGCCCGCCATAACCAACAGCCCGGCGACGAAATAAAACTCGTGCGGCCAGATCTCGATCCAAAAGAAAAAGAACCGCCGATGCGCCATATCAACCAGAACCGCCTGATCGGGAAGCTGCGGGCCGCGATCCCAGCGAATCCACGGTGTCAGGTAGTAAACCCCAAGGGTCACAATCATGATGACCCATTTCAGGCTGCGAAACCAACCGCTTACGCGCTTGGGAAACACTGGTTCCTGCGCCGCGTAAAGGCTTTGGGGGGCATTATCTGAGTCAGCGGGCACGTGAATGACCTCTTTTTCTCCTGTTTCGCATGGTTTTCATCCCATGCCGGGCGGCCAAGCACCTTGACCTGAGTCAAACTACGCGGCTTCTCACGGAGTGTTATGTCATTCAGAAGCCGATGATTTTTGCCGCTTGAGCCATGTCACAAACGCCTTCGCCTTGGGTCGCATTATTCCGGGCCGGGTCACGATGTGATACCCGGTCTCACCTCGGTCCAAAAACAGCAAACGTAAGTGCCCTGACTCGATATCGGCTTTGACCGAGGACATAGCCGTACTGATGACCCCCTGACCAGCACGAGCACCATCCAGCATCAGGTTGCCCGGCACTTGCGTGATCCGTTTGGCCCGCCCCTCAACCACACCATGCTTGCGCAGCCAATCAGTTGATTCACTTGTGCCTAGCTCCTCGAGCCAAGGGAATTTAAGCAAGTCTGCCGGGCATTCGATCACGCAATCACCGACCAAGGATGGCGCTGCTGTAACCGCAATATCCGTCGGCACAAGCATTTCAGAGCTCAAACCCGGCCAGTCGCCAGACCCAAAGCGCAGGCCTACGTCGATGCCTCCCGGTTCGGGGTCGAAGAGTTCGGCAGACGGGTTCACCATCAGATCAATCTCGGGATGTTTAGATTGAAAATCCAAAAGCCGCGGCATCAGCCAGGTCGTCGCAAAAAGCGACGTGGTAGATACATGTACAGGCCTGTTTGCATCCGCGCCTGTCAAAGTCGCCACGGCGCGCGCCATTGTTCCAAATCCGGATTTCAGGGCTTCGGCCAGTTCTTCTCCTGCTGGCGTCAACGTCAAGGATCGTCCTGATCGGTCAACCAGTGGAACACCAATATGACTCTCAAGCGCTTTGAGTTGCTGGCTCACCGCTGCGTGGCTGACATTGAGCATCGTCCCAGCCGCAACAGCCGAGCCGGTTTCAGCCAGTGCATGAAAGGCACGCAGAGACGTCAGAGGAGGTAGGTCTTTCCAATCCATATGTAATTTTTACTTACATCTATGATTTTTTCCTGAGTCGCATATTTGCGCATATTTCCCCATAAATAAAGACATGATCCAGCAAAGAAAGGAAACGATATGTTATCTATATTTTCAGATACGTTCCGCACTGCGACCCGGACTGATTCCATGACCAATGGTCGTGTTCGGTCGCATTGGCCAGCCTCAGAACGGTTTGACACCCGCGCTGGCGCCGAACTTGAAGCACACCGTGTGGCCCGCCGTCGTGTATAAACGACCCTTGCTCCCACCGGTACAGCCGCCCGTGTCCAGAGGTGATCCCTGGCCTTGGCGCGGGCGGCGCTGGCGTCGTTCTGGTTCTTTGATCTGGGGTCGCCGATAAAAAAAGCACCGACCTTTCCAAAAATGCGCGAACAGGAGGGAAAGGTCGGTGCTATGTCCTCGGGATCATCTGACGCCGGGGATCGTTCTTAAACTTTATTCGCCGCCACCAAGCTGGTGGACGTAGGCTGTGACAGCGCGGATCTCAGCCTCAGTCAGGCGGCTGTTCCAGTTGGGCATGACGCCAAAACGTGCGTTGTTCACTGTTTCCATGAGAGATGCGTAGTCTCCGCCATAGAGCCAGATCGCGTCATTCAGGTTCGGTGCCCCCTGAAAGACATCGCCTTCCGCCGCTTCGCCATGGCACGCCGCGCAATTGTCAGCATAGACCACTGCACCCGGCTCAACTTGAGCAGGGTCCTGCGCCTCACCGGACAAGGACATCACGTAGTTGACCACTTGCACGATCTCTTCTTCGGCCAACAACTCATCGCGTCCAAAGGCCGGCATTTCCGAATACCGCGCATCGGGGTCTTCCTCGTTGCGGATACCATGGCTGATGGTGAGATGGATGTCTTCCATCGTACCACCCCAGAGCCAGTCGTCATCTGACAAAGTCGGGTAACCGACAAATCCACCACCTTCACGGCCATGACACTGCACGCACCAGGTGTTGAACACCGCCTCACCGGCAGAACGGGCATAGCCCTGAAGCTCTGCATCGCTGGTAATCTCAGTGAGTTCGACACTGGCCAGCCTAGTGTTAATCTCGGCGTTGGCCGCTTCAGCCTCTTCGATATCAGCGGCCACATTTGCACGCGTGGACCAACCCATATAGCCCTCAGTCGCCCCCGAGATCATCGGCCAGGCGGGATAAGCCACCGTGTACCAAAGGCCCCAGATGATGGTGATGTAGAACACCCAGACCCACCAGCGTGGCAAAGGATTGTTCAGCTCTTCGATACCGTCCCACTCATGACCTGTGGTTCCGACATCGGGTTTATCTTCTGGTTTTTGAGCCATGTCTCAATCCTCCTCAGAGGCAGGTCCGATATCGGACACAGGTGCATTTTCATGCCGGAAGGGAATTCGCGACACGCTGTCATAGGCGTTTGTGGCACCAGGGCGCATGACCCAGATGACCACGCCAACAAAGAAGGTGAAGAGCGCCAACAGCATCCAGCTGTCTGCGAAGGCGCGAAGAAATGTATAGGTTTCCATGCGTCTTTTCCTTTACCGGCTGGCCACGGGTGTGAAGGTCGAGAAATCAACCAAAGTACCCAGCATTTGCAGATAGGCGATCAGCGCATCAGCCTCGCTGATGCCCGGAGCATCATCAAAGTTACGCACCTGAACGGTCTCGCCGTAGCGCTCCAGAAGCCCGTCAAAATCCTCATCAGGGTTCGCCTGAACCAGGAAGTCAGCCTGGGCGTTTTCGATCATCTCGTCGGTGTAAGGAACACCCACGAAACGATGCGTCTTCAGCAAATCACCGACGTATTCACCATCGATCAGGCGGTCTTCGAGGTAGCCGTATTTTGGCATGACCGACTCTGGCACCACAGATTGCGGATCACGCAGGTGGTCCAGATGCCAGGCATCCGAATACCGCCCGCCCACACGCGCCAGATCTGGCCCGGTGCGCTTCGATCCCCATTGGAAAGGGTGATCATACTTGCTTTCTGCCGCAAGGCTGTAGTGCCCATAGCGTTCGACTTCGTCCCGCATCGGGCGGATCATCTGGCTATGGCAGACATAGCATCCTTCGCGGATGTAGATGTCACGCCCGGCCAACTCGAGAGGTGTATAGGGGCGCATGCCCTCAACCTCTTCGATCGTGTTTTCCAGCCAGAAGAGCGGTGCGATTTGCACGATCCCCCCGATGGTCACCACGAGGAAGGCAAAGATTGCCAACAGGGTTACGTTCTTTTCAAGAACTGTATGTTTGTCGAGAATTCCCATTTTCTGTCCCTCCTCTTATTCGGCCGGGACCGCGGAGTTATCGGCTTCAACAGCCGGGCTCCGACGAACGGTCATGTAAAGGTTGTAGCACATGATGATTGCGCCGCTCAGGAACATCACCCCGCCAAGACCGCGCACCACATACATCGGCAGTTTAGCAGAAACGGTGTCCGCGAAAGAGTTCACCAGGAAGCCGTTGGCATCCACTTCGCGCCACATCAGGCCCTCCATGATGCCGGTCACCCACATGGATGCGGCGTAGAGGATGATGCCAATCGTGGCGAGCCAGAAGTGCCAACTTACAAGGCTGAGGCTGTAAAGCCGTTCCTTGTTCCACAGCTTCGGCACCAGGAAGTAGAGGCAGCCAAAGGTGATCATGCCGTTCCAGCCCAGCGCGCCGGAATGCACGTGTCCAATGGTCCAGTCGGTGTAGTGCGACAGACTGTTGACCGCGCGGATCGACATCATCGGTCCTTCAAAGGTCGACATGCCATAGAAGCCAAGGCTGATCACCATCATCCGGATCACGGGATCGGTACGCAGCTTGTCCCAGGCACCTGAGAGAGTCATCAGACCGTTGATCATGCCGCCCCAGCTGGGCATCCACAAGATCACCGAAAACACCATGCCAAGGGTCGAGGCCCAGTCCGGCAGAGCGGTGTAGTGCAAGTGATGCGGACCCGCCCAGATATACAGAAAGATCAGCGCCCAGAAGTGGATGATCGACAGTTTGTAGCTGTAGACCGGGCGACCAGCCTGCTTTGGAACAAAGTAGTACATCATCGCCAGGAACCCGGCGGTCAGGAAGAAGCCCACCGCGTTGTGGCCGTACCACCACTGTGTCATGGCATCCTGAACACCACTGAAAAGCTGAACCGACTTCGAGCCCCAGATAGAGACCGGGATCGACAGGTTGTTGATCAGGTGCAGCATGGCGACCGTGATGATGAAGCTTAGATAGAACCAGTTTGCCACATAGATGTGCGGCTCCTTGCGTTTCACCAGCGTGCCGACGAAGACCGCCAGATAGGCCACCCAGACAATGGTCAGCCACCAATCGACATACCATTCAGGTTCTGCATATTCCTTACCCTGTGTCGCCCCAAGCACGTAGCCAGCAGCCGCCAGAACGATAACAAGCTGAAAACCCCAGAACACGAACCAAGCAAGATTGCCGCCCCAGAGACGTGCTGCCGAAGTGCGCTGAACCACATAGAAGGACGTCGCGATCAGGGCATTGCCCCCAAAAGCAAAGATCACCGCACTGGTATGCAGCGGTCTGAGACGCCCAAAATTCATATAGCCTTGCGCCCATTCAAAGTTGAGCGCCGGAAAGGCCAATTGGAAAGCAATGAATGTACCGGCCAGAAATCCAACGACACCCCAAAGTGCCGTTGCGATGACCCCAGCGCGGATCACGCCATCCATGTATTCATTAGAATAATCCCGCGTATCGGCGGGCTCATCGGTGTTACGCAGTACCCAGACGAATAATCCGCCCGCCACGAGTGCAATCGTCAAAGCGTTGACCAGATAGGCCAGATCGCGGGCGTAGTTTGCCGCAATCAACGCGAAAAAGGTGATGAGCCCCAACGCGATAAGCTTGATATAGTTCAGCATTTTCTTGTCCCTTTGTCGCTTCTCTGCACGAGCTGAGCACACGTGCAGGCACTTTCAGACATGCCTGCTTATGGACAGAAGGCCGGGGGGCTACCTTGATCTGAGTCAAGATTTTCAAAGCCTTCGAAGGAAAGTGTCGCGTTTGATTGACATCAAAGCACTCAAAAAGTGCCTCACATAGAATTCATAAATTCGGCGACTATTGAAAGGACCCATTGATGGCCTGGAAAAACTTGTTTTGCGCCTTCTCCAATGCATCGCTTGTAAAACCCGCTCTGACTCATGCAGCCGCTCTTGCCGCCGAACACAAGGCGCATCTCGACGTCCTTTGCCTTGGTGTGAACCGCTTCAGCACAGATTTCTTTTTTGCCGGTGGCACCGCAGTTGCATTGTCCGATCGGCTGGAGTCGTGTCAGCAGGAGGCCCTCGAGATAGAAGGCGTTGTTCGCGAAGTTCTGAACACACAAACAGACATCCATTGGTCGTGTAGCCAGGGCATGGCCCAACTGGTCGACATGGGACATTTGGTTGCGTCCAAGGCGCGATTTTCAGATTTGGCAATCCTGCCAGCGCCCTACGGACCAAATCGAGGGCCCGAAGCAGAGCCTTTGACCGAATCCGTTATGTTCGACGCGCATGCTCCGACATTGATCCTGTGTGATGACGCGCCAACCTCAACGCAGCCAAGACACATCATGATTGGCTGGAACGAAAGCCCGGAAGCGCTGCAGGCGATCCGCGCAAGTTTAGACATCCTTAAACAAGCGCAAAAAGTCACCGTTGTGATCATCGACCCGTCTGATCATGGTCCGGATCGGTCTGATCCCGGCGGTCTGCTTTCACAATACCTTGCGCGACATGGCATCAAAGTCGACATTGATGTGCTGTCAAAAAAACTACCACGTGTGTCAGATGTATTGTCTCGCCATGCGTTCGACACGCAGGCGGACCTGATTGTCATGGGGGCCTACGGGCATTCCCGCTTTCGCGAAGCTGTATTCGGCGGAGCGACACGCGGAATGTTAGAACGCGCTCCGGTGCCCATCCTAATGGCTCGGTGATATCTTTTACTTGGCCAATCGCTCAAATGCAGGGCGCAGCTCTGCAGCCGGTCGCATACCTTGCAAGGTCTCAACCAAGTTGCCCTCGCCATCGAACAACAACAACGTCACATGCGGTACGCCATAGCGACCGGCAAATGATTGTCCTTCTTGGGTTTTGATGTCCGCCACCAAATATTGCAACTCGTCTTGGCCAAATCCCTTGAGGGCCTGGCGCGTCTGACTTTGCAATGCGTTGCAGGTCGGACATTGCGGGTCATGGACTTGTACAACCGTTGGAACACCTTGACCCAAACGCGTCAAATCACGCTCCGCCACCTTGGCCAACACCGATCGCGTTCCAAACAATGTTGCGCCACCCAACACAACAACACCGCCACCAATCCACGCCATTTTGCTAAGAAATTTACGCCTGTCCGGAACCGCGGCTGTTTGCTGGGCTTTGGGTTGGTTCTTTTTTGATTTCGCGGGCTGTCTAACTTTGGATTTCTTTTTCACAATGACCTATCCGGCAATGTCCTATACGGTGTTTAAAATCGCATAGCACATCTGAGCGCTTTCAATGCGCCTATCTCATTCACATTGTTGTGAAATCCAAGCACATGCTTCGACCTCGTCTGATGTCTCAAGCAAAAACCGAAGCGCTTTAGCTCAACATACCGCCGTCGCTGTCGTCCCCGGCCTCATCGAGCAATTTGTCAAAATCTGGCACACTGACCATCCGCTTGCCTTGCAACACAATGACACCGTCCTTCTTGAGCGCCGATATCTGACGACTCACTGTCTCAAGCGTCAAACCGAGGTAATCCGCCATCGCCTCCCGCGTCAAAGGAAGGTCAAACGTAAGCCCGGCATCGGTCTTGCCCAAATTCAGTGTCGCGTTGCGACGTGCCAGGATCGACAAGAAGGAGGCGATCTTTTCACGTGCAGTTTTGCGACCGAGCAGCAGCATCCATTCCCGCGCCGCGTCTAGCTCATCCAGCGTCATTTCCAAAAGCCGCTGCGCCACATGTGGTGTGTGCACCATCATCTCTTCGAAAGGACCTTTGCGAAAACAGCACATTACCATGTCAGACACCGCAACCACATCGTATGCGGCTGTTTCACGACCAGGCCGCCCAACAAAATCGCTAGGGAGAAGAAGGCCCACCATCTGCGTGCGCCCGTCTTCCATGGTTTGCGTCAAGGTCGCAATGCCTGTCACAACCGATCCCACGAAATCCATCTGGTCACCGGCCCAGATGACTGTACGGCCTGCCTCAAAGCTTCGGTAATACTTGATGCGATCTAACTGTTCCAACTCATCAGCTTCGCACCGCGCGCACACGGCGCGATGGCGAATAGGACAATCGCCACAATCCCGCGGTGCAGGGTTTTTCAGGTCGGTTAGCATACGCCTCCACAAGCTCCGCGTTTGATCGAGATCAAAGTAAAATTGGACACCCTTACTTAAGATTATAGATATGATTGAGAAAACACAACTGGCGCGGCTCGGCTTGTTCGATGCCAAATTGCCGCGGTACACAAGCTATCCGACCTCTCCGCATTTCTCAGAAGATGTGCAGGATGGCCATTTCCGCAAGTGGATTGAGACCCTGCCCAAAGGCAGCGCCATCTCGCTTTACCTGCACATCCCATTCTGCCGTCGGCTGTGCTGGTTCTGTGCCTGCCGCACGCAAGGCACGCAGAACGATGCGCCGGTCATTGCCTATCTCAAAGTTCTGAAAGCCGAACTCGATCTGCTGAAAGAGGCTTTGCCGGAAGGCATCTCTTTGTCGCGCCTGCATTGGGGTGGTGGAACGCCCACCCTGTTATCAGCACCAATGATGACCGAACTGGCAGGGAAGATTCGCGAGACAATTCCTTTTGGTTCAGACACAGAATTTTCTGTCGAAATCGACCCCAATGAGATTGACGAGGCGCGCCTTGATGCCTTGGCCGCCGCCGGTATGAACCGCGCGTCCATCGGCGTGCAGGATTTTGACCCAATCATCCAACAAACCATTGGCAGGCTGCAAAGCTATGAGATCACGCGCGACGCTGTCGAAGCCATTCGCGCGCGTGGGATCAAAAGCCTAAACACCGACATTCTTTACGGCCTGCCGCATCAGAACCGCAAACGCATCACTGAAAGCGTGCAAAAGCTTTTGTCGCTCTCGCCGGATCGCGTGGCGCTTTATGGTTATGCGCATGTGCCGTGGATGGCCAAACGCCAGCAATTGATCCCATCTGACGCGATGCCTACCCCCGAAGAACGGCTTGAGCTTTTTGAAACCGCCCGCAGGCTCTTTGCCTGGGACGGATACCAGGAAATCGGCATAGACCATTTCGCAACGCCCGAAGATGGCCTCAGCATAGCCAAAGCTGACGGACGTCTGCGTCGCAACTTCCAGGGCTACACGGACGACACGGCTGAAGCGTTGGTTGGGCTTGGAGCTTCGGCAATTTCTAGGTTCCCTCAAGGTTACGCACAAAACGCCTCTGCGACCGGCGCCTACACCAAGGCAATCCGGGCGGGTAATTTCGCAACGAGCCGTGGACACTGCTTCAAGGGCGAGGATCTGATGCGTGCACGCCTGATCGAAGCGGTCATGTGTGATTTTCACATTTCAACCGATGAGATTTGCGACAGTTTCGACGTCCCCCGCAAGCGCGTCCAAGACATGCTCCAAAAAACTTCAAATGAGTTTGAAGGCATTTTGGATGTGCGAAATGACGGCCTCTTTGTGCCTCCCGAGGCTCGGTCCCTCACTCGCATGATCGCACGCAGCTTTGACGCCTACGACCTCAGCCGTGCTGGGCACAGCACCGCCATCTCAGAGCATCACAAACGCTTTTCCATGACAATCGCGTCCACGCGGCCGTTTGGGGTGTCGTGATACTCTTTACGTCGGCCGATTTGGACAAACTCCGCTTTTTGATACAGAGAAATAGCTGCCAGATTATCGGAAGCCACTTCCAGAAAGATCCGCAGAGCACCTTTGGCTTTGACTTCGCGCAGCAATGCATCAAGCCGATCACGTGCCAAGCCCTGACGGCGACATATCGGATCGCAAGCCAGCGTCAACAACTCAGCTTCATCTGCAACCAGACGCCCAAGCGCAAAGGCGCGGTTGTCTCCTATCAAGGCTACGGCACGGTTTTGTAACAGCTCCGAAAACTCACTGGCAGTCCAGGATCGGCCCTGCCCCTCAAAAGCGCGTTCGTGCAAGACCGCCAGGTCCTCAGGCGTCATGATCCAACATCACCGGCGCTGTATCTCGCGACGGCGCAGCATCTGGCGGTTTAAGGTAGAGCGGAGCAGGTCGTGCTGTCTCAGTTTGCCAACGCTGTGCCGCAATGCGCGCTACGGCAGACCCCGGTGCATATTTGGCAGGCGCGACCTCGACACGCAGATGCTCCGCCAAAACCGCAGCACCAGTCCCAATGCACCTAAGACCCGGTTCAGCCCAGTCTGCAGGAACATCCACGAGCGCGATCATTTGCTTTGTAATTTTGGCATGCGTCCCAAAACCAGCGACATAAACATGCTCGCGCGGCGCAGTAAGGCTGCTGATCACAGGGTCGTCTGCCTCCAAAGCCAGCGCGTCCAGCAAATCCACACCAACGGCGGGCACTCCAAGCGACAAAGACAATCCGCGTGCAGCGGAGACCGAAATTCGGATACCAGTGAAATTTCCCGGCCCCACGCCTACGCCAATCGCAGAGAGATCACGCCACGTCGCACCGCCACGTTCAAGACACCCCTCCAGAACCGGAAGAAGCGCTTCGGCCTGACCTTTCGGCATATCCTCATAAAAATCCGACAGGACCATTTCGCCATGCAAGAGCACGGCACCACACCAAGGCCCGGACGTATCAAAGCCCAGGATCAAGGGCGGTTCATTCATGGATGTCAAAGACCGACGGGGCGAACCTCGGTCACTTCGGGAATATAGTGCCGCAGCAGGTTCTCAATCCCCATTTTCAGGGTAATTGTTGAAGATGGGCAGCCCGCACATGCCCCTTGCATATGCAAATACACAACGCCTCGCTCAAACCCGTGGAACGTGATGTCGCCGCCATCCTGCGCAACAGCCGGACGCACCCGCGTGTCCAAAAGCTCTTTGATCTGACCCACGATCTCGGCGTCTTCGCCATCATGATCCGCGTGACCCGAGGCAGCCGCCTCGCCGATGATCACAGGTTGGCCCGACTGGAAATGCTCCATAATCGCGCCGAGAATGGCGGGTTTTACATGGTCCCACTCGACATCTTCGGCTTTGGTCACGGTCACAAAATCATTGCCCAGAAAGACGCCCGTGACACCCTCCACCCCAAACACGCGCGCCGCCAGCGGCGATTTCTCGGCAGCCTCTTGGTTCGGAAAATCCGCGGTTCCAGCTTCAAGCACAGCTTGGCCTGGCAAGAATTTCAATGTTGCGGGATTGGGGGTCGATTCTGTCTGAATAAACATAGGTCCGGCCTTTCGCTGGGGTCACTCACGATATGCGCAGCTACACCCTCAGAGTCAAGGTTTGGAACGATTCTAAATTGGCGAACCTAAGTGATCGTTTCCAATCGTTCCTTGCTCAGATCACCTGGAACAATCGTGACCGGGATCGGCAAGTTGCCCGAGTTCTTCGTGAGATAAGAAACCAGTGGCCCCGGACCTTTCTTGTCGGTCCCTGCCCCTAGAACCAAGACGCCAATTTCCGGATCGGCCTGCACTTGCGACAGGATCTCAGTCATCGGGTCGCCCTCTCGGATCACCAGTTCCGGGTCAATCCCTTGTTTGTCGCGCATCCATTTCGCAAAAACTTCGAAATGCGCGTGGATCCTTTCCCGCGCCTCTTCGCGCATGATGTCACCCACACCGATCCAGTGATTGAACTCTTCTGGCGGAATCACGGCCAAAATTTCGACCCCTGCTCCGGTATGCGCTGCGCGCAGAGCGGCAAAGCGCATGGCATTGAGGCACTCGCGGCTGTCATCCAGCACAACCAAGAATTTCCGCATGACTGTCGTCTCCCTGTCCGAAGGCCATATTGAACCGAACCAGTGGATCGGGCAACAGAATGATGAACGTGATCTCTAAGCCACTGTGACGTCAGTCAAAAGTACCAGCCACACGACCCAAAAGCATGAAAGCCCGCGCCGTACGCGTGTCGGACAACTCTGCAATCTCGGCGTCATTCGCCGTTTCTGTGAACTCACAGATTGTCCGATCAAAAAGCCGCAGGAAGTGATGCGCCGAGTCCCGGAAAATCGTGTCCTGCTTCATCCGCGCCGCCGCCAGGGCAAGCGATGATCGATCCCTGATGCCTCCCAGCGGCGCAATCGCGCGCCCCCGTTCACCCGCCCCAAAGCGGCGCCAGATTTCGGTACGTGCCATATCCGGTCGCAGATCATCCATGTAAATGCCATCTTGTGACAACAGCGTTAGAACGTCCTGCGACGCTTGCACCAACTTGGACGTCTTGCGATTCTTCAATGCCCGACGCAGGGCTGCAAATCCTTCTTTGTCCTCCGCATCTTCGGGAAAGTTCATCGCCTTGATGAAGTCCACGGTGGCCAACGGCGGCTCAATATCTTCGGCGGGCGTTCCCAATGGCAGCGCAACCTGCCCCTCTGACATCACTTCAGGCTCAAGCTTCGGCTTGGGCGGAGGTGACGGCTGGCGCGTTGAGGAAAAGGTCGCCAGCACGGTCTCGGCCTTGCGTTGAGACGCGGCAATCTCATCAAGCTTGCGCGCCACAGAAGGCTGCGTGACCACGCTGCTGGACTGGTTTTGCGCGACATATGCTTGTCTAATCGCATCGATTGCCGTCTGTAACCGCTGACTTTCTTCACGCATCAGTTTATTGGACCGCGCCGCTATCGCCGCCACCCAAATCATCGCCACAGGCATGAATATTCCCAAAAGCAAGAACATCAGATGCATGCCACCCCCGCCCTGCGGCGGGCTACTGAGCGGTTCGAGCAAGAAAAAGAAAATCGCCGAGCCCAAAAGCCACAAAATCGTCAGCGCAAGCGCAATCACCTCAATGGACGTGATGCGTTCGGTCTGAGGCCGATTGTAGATACCCAAAGGGGTTGTTGATGTGTCCTGCTGCTCAGACATGGTCATACTTTTTTAAAGATACGAAATCTTCAGCACTTCATAAGACTTTTCACCGCCCGGCGTGCGCACTTCTACGCTGTCACCCGCTTCCTTGCCAATCAAAGCCCGTGCAATCGGCGATTTTATGTTCAAAAGACCCTTTTCGATATTGGCCTCGTATTCGCCAACAATCTGATAGGTTTTTTCCTCATCAGTATCTTCATCGACCAAAGTCACGGTGGCCCCAAACTTGATGGCACCTGACAATTTCGCAGGGTCAATGACCTCCGCCAGGCTGATGGCACCTTCCAACTCTTTGATCCGACCCTCGATAAAAGACTGCTTTTCCTTGGCAGAATGGTACTCAGCGTTCTCCGACAAATCGCCATGCTCACGTGCCTCTGAAATCGCCTGAATGATCGCCGGGCGTTCCTCGGACTTGAGATGTTTCAACTCTGCCTCCAAAGCCGCGAATCCGGCCTGAGTCATCGGGATCTTTTCCATTTATCTTGTGCCCCTCATGGCAACGTGGGCGGCCCTGGCCACCCCAATCAGCATCGTGAACAATGCGCGACAGAATGACCCGACCTTCATTCCGAATGCAATAGGACATAGCAATCAGACCTACATTTCATTGGCCGCTTGGATGAAATCCGCGTGCCATGGTCGAAAACTGGCGCATTTCGACGGTTTTAACGTCGTGTTCCAATTGACCTCTGACAACGCGGCACGCTAACCAGATGCGACCTTTTTAGCGGCCCTATTGGGGGCTGCTCTGACATGGAGTGGGAAAAATGGCGCAAGTCGAACGGGAAGCCATGGAATACGACGTTGTGATCGTCGGCGCGGGACCAGCAGGCCTGAGCGCTGCGATCCGCCTCAAACAACTCGACCCGAACCGCGAGGTCGTGGTTTTGGAAAAAGGCTCGGAAGTGGGTGCACACATCCTGTCGGGTGCCGTGCTTGATCCATGCGGCCTTGACGCGCTCATCCCTGATTGGAAAGAAAAAGGCGCGCCCCTCAATACGCCGGTCAAAGAAGACAACTTCTTCATGCTGGGTGAAGCAGGCAAGATGCGCATTCCCAACTTCCCTATGCCGCCTCTGATGAACAATCACGGCAACTACATCGTGTCCATGGGCAATGTCTGCCGCTGGATGGCCGAACAGGCAGAGGCGATGGGCATCGAGATTTTCCCCGGCATGGCCTGCTCCGAAATCGTCTATGGCGAAAATGGCGAGGTCAAAGGCGTCGTCGCGGGTGAATTTGGCAAAGAGGCCGATGGCACTCCGGGTCCAAGCTATGAGCCGGGCATGGAACTGCACGGCAAATATGTCTTTCTCTCCGAAGGCGTGCGCGGCTCGCTTTCGAAAGAGGTCATTGCCAAATACGACCTGGCCAAAGGCAAAGAACCGCAGAAATTCGGCATCGGCATGAAAGAGATCTGGGAAATCGACCCGGACAAGCACAAAGAAGGCTCTGTCACCCATACAATGGGGTGGCCTCTGGGAAAGAACGCCGGTGGCGGGTCTTTCATCTACCATCTTGAAAATAATCAGGTTTACGTAGGTTTTGTGGTTCACCTAAACTACAAAAACCCACATCTTTTCCCCTACATGGAATTCCAGCGCTTCAAGCATCACCCGATGGTGGCTGACCTGCTCAAAAGCGGCAAACGTGTGGCTTACGGCGCGCGCGCCATCTCGGAAGGTGGGTATCAGTCGATGCCCAAGATGGTTGCGCCTGGCGTGGCGCTCCTGGGCTGTTCGGTGGGCATGGTCAACGTGCCGCGCATCAAGGGCAACCACAACGCCATGCTTTCGGGCAAAGCCGCGGCAGAAGCCGCACACGCCGCTTTGGAAGCAGGCCGCGCCAGCGATGAGTTGTCAGCCTATGAAACCGAAGTGCGCGAAGGGGCTATCGGCAAAGATCTCAAGAAGGTCCGGAACGTCAAACCCCTCTGGTCCAAATACGGTCTTTCCGCATCACTCACCCTGGGCGGCCTGGATATGTGGACCAACACGCTGGGCTTTTCGTTCTTTGGCACGATTGGCCACGGCAAATCTGATGCGGACGCCACCGAGCCAGCCGCCAATCACAAACCCATCGACTATCCCAAACCCGATGGTACGCTCAGCTTTGATCGCCTGACCAATGTCAGCTATTCAATGACCAACCACGAAGAGAGCCAGCCTGCGCACCTGCATCTCAAGGACAGTGCAATACCGATTTCCGTGAACCTTCCCAAATTCGCTGAACCAGCGCAGCGCTACTGCCCTGCGGGTGTTTACGAGGTCGTTGAAAAGGACAGCGGGCCGGAGTTTGTCATCAACTTCCAAAACTGCGTGCACTGCAAAACCTGTGACATAAAAGACCCCAGCCAGAATATCAACTGGGTCACGCCACAGGGCGGAGATGGACCGAATTATCCCAATATGTAACAATTTCAGAAAAATCATCGTTTCGAGGGCGGCGAATTGGCCGCCCTCATTGCTTTGAGACATCGCAAACACTACTTTGCCATCAATAAACGAGCACCACAGGCAGGGAGCCCTGATCTTGAGACTTCTGACAGCAGGCGCGCTGGTCGCGTTATTCCAGGCGAGTGCCGTGTCGGCGCAGGCTTCTGAGGATGTCGGCGCCTATCTGGCCGCGCGCCAGGCCATCGTGAGCCATGACTTCGACACGGCAGCGCAATATTTCACCCAAGCTCTGACCAAAGACACGTCAAATCCGGCCATCATGGAGAGCACCGTCTTTTCTTTCATGGCTCTTGGGAACATTGAAAGTGCCGTACCTGTCGCCAAACGCATTGACGAGGAAGGGTTGCGCAGTCAGGTGGCCTTTATCGCGCTCATTGCCGATGCCGTCCAAAACGAGCGATACGACGAAGTTCTTGAACGCATTGAGACCCAGCGCGGTGTGAGCGCACTTGCCGATGGCTTGATTGCAGCCTGGGTTGAAATGGGACGCGGTGACATGGTGTCGGCGCTGGCCCGGTTTGACCAAGTGGCCGGTCAACGCGGCCTGCGCAGCTTTGCCAGCTATCACAAGGCACTGGCCCTTGCTGCGGTTGGCGATTTCGAAAGCGCCGAGCAAATCTTTTCCGGAGGCGAAGACGAGCCGCTTCAGCGCACGCGACGTGGCACCATTGCCTGGGCCGAAGTCCTCAGCCAGCTTGAGCGCAATGATGAGGCCATCGCGTTGATCGACGATGCATTCGGAGGCAATCTTGACCCTCAAATCGCTGCTCTCCGCGCCGAGCTTGAGACTGGCTTGCCCGTGCCGTTCAGCCTTGTTTCAGACGCGCAGGACGGAGTGGCCGAGGTGTTCTATTCGCTGGGTCAAATTCTCTTGAGCGAGGCAGGCCGCGATTACACGTTACTCTATGCGCGTACGGCGCAGTTTTTGAACAACGACCATGTCGATTCAGTACTCATGGCGGCCGAGCTTTTGGAAGATCTGGGGCGCTATGAACTCGCCACTGAGGTGTACAGAAGCGTGCCCAGGGATCACCCGTCCTTTACCGCCGCTGAAATGGGGCGGGCCGAGTCGCTGCGCCGGGCAGAAAAAACCGATGCCGCGATCGAAGTGCTTGAACAACTCCGGATCACGCATCCTGAACTACCGTTGGTACATGTTTCGGCAGGCGATCTATACCGCCAAAATGAACGGTACGAAGATGCGGTGGCCGCTTACGACCAAGCCATTTCGCTCTATGAAGAGACTGGAACAGAGCAGTGGTTTGTGTTCTACGCCCGCGCCATCAGCCATGAACGCCTTAACATCTGGGAAAAGGCCGAAGCTGATTTTCGCAAAGCGCTGGAACTGAATCCGGATCATCCGCAGGTGCTCAACTATCTCGGCTACTCACTGGTCGAAAAGCAGATAAAGATGGACGAAGCGCTCAGCATGATCGAACGCGCAGTAGAGCGCCAGCCCGACAGCGGCTACATTGTCGATAGCCTGGGCTGGGTGCTCTACCGTCTCGGCAAATACGACGAAGCCATCGTTCATATGGAACGCGCCGCCGAACTCATGCCTGTGGATCCTGTCGTCAACGACCACCTGGGCGATGTGCTCTGGGCCGTCGGTCGTCAGACAGAGGCCGAATTTCAGTGGAAGCGTGCGCTCTCATTCGTGGACGAAGAAAATCCTTCGCCCGATGTGGACGCCGACCGCATTCGCCGCAAACTTGAGGTCGGTCTCGACATTGTGCTCGAAGAAGAAGGTGCTCCCCCACTTGAAGTCGCCGATGACGGTTGAAGCCTTTGCGCCTGCCAAAGTTAATCTGACGCTGCACGTCACAGGCCGCCGTGACGATGGCTATCACCTGCTCGACTCGATTGTCGTATTCGCCGATGTGGGGGATCGTCTGCGAATCACACCGACCCCCAAGACGATACTACGCATCAGCGGCCCGCTCTCACAGGGTGTGCCCACCGATGACAGCAACCTCGTGATCCGAGCCGCCAATCTGATCGGGGCCACCGCAGAGATCGAGCTGGAAAAACACTTGCCCAATGCGGCGGGCATTGGGGGTGGATCGTCCGATGCTGGCACGATCCTGCGTGTTCTAAGGGACATGACCGGCACACCGGTGCCAGACAACGGCCTGTCACTTGGAGCCGATGTTCCTGTCTGTATGCATGCTAAAGCCGCACGAATGCGGGGGATCGGGGAAGACGTTTTGCCGTTGGATCACTTACCAACGCTCAACGCAGTATTGGTAAACTCTATGGTTGCCTTGCCCACTGGCCCGGTTTTTGGAAATCTCGAAATGAAGGAAAACCCGCCTATGCCGGATGCCATCCCAGCCAACCTTGATGCACCTGCTTTCGTCGATTGGCTTGGACAGATGCGCAACGATCTTGAGGTCCCGGCCATTACTGTTGAGCCCGCCGTGACGGCCACACTGAACGCACTGAACGCGACCCAAGATTGTTTGCTTTCTCGGATGTCGGGCTCAGGCGCTACTTGTTTCGGGCTTTATCCTGATGCCACGACGGCCAAAAACGCCGCTGCGCGGCTTCAGTCAAACTATCCGAATTGGTGGATCCGCTCGACCCGGCTCAGTTGATCCGCGCAACCACGTAATCCGCCAGATCACTTAGCATATCACGCACAGGGTGTTCTGGTAGCGTCAGGATCGCATCGCGCGCTTTCCCAGACCATCTAAGCGCATCTTGACGCGTCGCCCCCAAGGTTCCGTGATGGTGCAACAACCGCAGCGCCTCTTCCAGATCACCGTCTCGCTGATCGCCCTTCTCAATCGTCCGTTCCCAGAATGCACGCTCCGTCTCAGACGCCGCCGCCACAGCCTTGATCACCGGAAGGGTCAGTTTCCGTTCGCGAAAATCATCGCCCACATTCTTGCCTGTGGCGCTGGTATCGCCCTGGTAATCCAGGAGGTCATCGACGATCTGAAACGCTATGCCCAGCGCATCACCATAATCGAAAAGCGCTTTAATCTTTGCCTCGTCAACCTCAGCAATCACACCGCCCACTTCTGTCGCAGCCGAGAAAAGCGCAGCCGTCTTGCCGCGCACCACTTGTAGGTAAATAGCCTCGTCAGTCCGCAAATCCCGCGCCGCGCTCAGCTGTAAAACTTCTCCCTCGGCAATCGTTGCCGCCGCGTTCGAAAGAATGTCGAGAACCCGAAGTGATCCGGTCTCGACCATCAACTGGAAAGACCGCGCAAAAAGATAGTCCCCGACCAAAACGCTGGATTTGTTGTCCCACAGCAAATTTGCCGTGGGTCGTCCGCGCCGCTGTGCGCTCTCGTCAACCACATCGTCGTGCAGCAAGGTCGCAGTGTGAATGAATTCAACCGTGGCCGCCAGATGCACATCATATGCACCGCCATACCCACACAGATCCGCAGTCGCCAACGTCAGCATCGGGCGTAGCCGCTTGCCGCCTGCCTCGACCAAGTGCGCTGTGACCTCTGGAATACGCGGCGCATGACGGGACGCCATACGCTCACGGATCAGAGTATTCACATCACCTAGTTTTCCTGACAGATGATCAGCCAACGCTTCATGCGGCTTGGTCGCGGTATGATCCAATCCCATGTTACTCCCATCGCCCGGCTCGACATCACAGCGAGCAGCCCTTACATCCCCAGAACATGAAACACCTGCTCAGCACCACCGATCCGACGATCATCGCATTTGCCAAAGCTCTGCTTCAAGGCGAGGATATAAACTGCTTTGAAATGGACGTAAACATGAGCGTCCTAGAAGGTGGGATCGGGATTTTCCCGCGACGTTTGATGGTTGCCAATGACGACTACTCCCTCGCGCGCCGCACGCTGCTCGACAACGGCATAGAACTTGATGACCCAAAGTGAGTCCGACGTAGACCTCAGCCGAGATGCATTTCTGAGCGGCCAACTTCAAATTCTGCAACCTCGACAAGGGTACCGCGCCGGGATAGATCCCGTGCTTCTGGCCGCCAGTGTCCCGGCACAAGCGGGCGACAGCATCCTTGACCTTGGGTGCGGGGCTGGTGTCGCAGGGTTGTGCCTGGCGCGTCGCGTACCTGGGATCACTCTGACCGGCCTTGAATTGCAGGCGCAATATGCCGAACTCGCAAGGCATAACTCGGCGGAAAACGGCATCGACATGACCGTGATCTTGGGTGACATCGCCGCTCCACCGACCGAAATCAAGGACAAAC
This sequence comes from Roseovarius sp. S88, assembly GCF_037023735.1. GTDB lineage: Bacteria > Pseudomonadota > Alphaproteobacteria > Rhodobacterales > Rhodobacteraceae > Roseovarius > Roseovarius phycicola. Next base: position 3,297,565 of record NZ_CP146069.1, read on the forward strand.
AGTTCAGCCATGTCATTGCCAACCCGCCCTACTTTGATCAGGCAAGTCGCACCGCTGCTGACGATATAGGCCGTGAGGTCGCTCTGGCAGGCTCCACGCCCTTATCCGACTGGGTCGCCACTGCGGCCAAACGTACCTGCCCCAAGGGCACTGTTACCTTTATTCACCGAACCGAACGCCTGCCAGACCTGCTAAGCGCCTTTCGCTCGCACTTGGGCAGTCTGGAAGCTCTACCTCTGGCCCCGCGTTCAGGGCGTGCAGCCAAGCTGATCCTTTTGCGCGGGCGCAAAAATGGAAACGCAGAGTTTCGACTTCATCAACCGTGGATATTGCACGAGGGTGACAAACATTTGGCTGACGCGGAAAACTACACTCCAGCAACAGCTTGTATTTTGCGCGATGCAGCTTCTTTAGACTTTCCAGCCTAAAATATACGATTTGTTAAGTTCACCTGTCGGAACACTATGCGCATGCAGCGTGACAGGAATCATCTTTTGTGATGCACTCAGACTCGCGCTTACAGAAAATGAGAGGAGAGGCATTTATGTCTTTGAATTCGCATGTCGACGAGCTGAAAAGAAAACATCAGAATCTCTCGGAACAGGTAGAAGCCGCACAGCGTGCCCCAGGTTCCAACGACTTTGAAATCGCGGATATGAAGAAACAAAAGCTTCGACTTAAAGAGGAAATAGAACGACTCTCGTCCTAGCCCTCAATTCTCAGAGGAAAGACCGATCAAGTCCTGAGGTTCAGTCCCAGGGTGGTGGTAGTATTGTGAGTTGATCAGATGTCGGTCTTCCTTTGTCGATCTCTGTTACCATCCAGTCCCGAAAGGCTCGGATCTGAGGTTTATCTTCTGACCCTTTGCGGCACAGAAACCGAAAGCGTGCACCGGTACTGAGTGCCACTTTATAGGGGGCCACCAAACGGCCATCCATCAGATCCTTGATCACCAGTGCCCGTCGCCCAAGGGTCACGCCAACCCCAGCCAGCGCCGCATCCACCGCGTGATCGGTCTGAGAAAACCTTGGGCCATGCGCTTCGATAGGCTCAATACCAACGCTGCGAAACCATGTCGCCCATGTGGGGGACGGATCAAGAAAATCAATGCTCTGATCCACGATCAGAACCGCATCTCTTAAACTCTCAGGCGTAGGAAACTGAGCTGCCAGCACCGGTGTCATCACTGGCGTCACCCATTCTTCGGCCAAGGGCAAGGACCAAACATCCGTATCCGGCCCATAGCCAAACCGAATAGCCACGTCGACCTGATCCCGGTCAAAATCCATGGCCTTGAGCGACGCAGCAAACCGTAACTCGATTTCGGGATGCGCCTGTGCAAACTCGAAAAGACGTGGTGCCAACCACTTAGAGGTAAACCCCGGCCCCGCCGTCACCGTCAGGCTGGACACGTCCTGCAACCGTCGCGTCGCCGTCCAGGCCGCCACGAGTGATGTGAACCCGTCCCGACACCCAGGTGCCAGTGTTTCTCCTGCTTCCGTCAGCGCGACCGCCCGATTGAGCCGGCGGAACAACGGCGCGCCCAGATGCTGTTCCAGCGACTTGATTTGGAACGACAGCGCTGCAGGCGTCACGTTCAATTCATCCGCAGCTTTTTGAAAAGACATATGTCGCGCGGCAGCATCAAAGGCGCGCAACGCGGTCAAGGGAGGCAATCGATCACTCATGTCAGTTAAATAATACTTAACTGAAGCAATGAAAAGTCTCGTTTGTAAGCTTCATATCAAAGGCGCATATTCATCACAGACAAGTTAAACAGAAGGATCACCCGCCATGATCGAGATCACATCAAATGCCCGCCTCCGTGACGCCTACCGCGCCGCCCATCATGAACGCAGCCAGGTTATCGGCAATTTCTTTGCCCGCCTGATGCACAAAACCCCTTCCGCCTGATCGTTGCAAATCGGCGAAAAAGCAAAGGGCCGGTCGCAATGACCGGCCCTTTGGTAATTTGAATGTCGCAGTCTTAGACGAAGAACTGCGCACCGTTGGCCGAAATGGTCGAGCCGTTGATAAAGCCGGAGTCTTCCGATGCAAGGAAGCTCACGCAGCGCGCAATTTCTTTGGGCGTACCAAGACGGCCCGCAGGAATGCCTGCAATGATCTTCTCGCGAATGCTCTCATCAATCGCCATCACCATTTCTGTACCGATGTAGCCGGGGCAAACAGCATTTGCCGTGATACCTGCCCGCGCGCCTTCCTGCGCCAGCGACTTCACGATGCCAAGGTCCCCTGCTTTGGTAGCAGCATAGTTGACCTGACCAAACTGACCCTTCTGGCCATTGATCGAACTGATCACGATCACACGGCCAAATTTACGCTCCCGCATGCCAGGCCAGACAGGGTGAACCGTGTTGAACACACCTGTGAGGTTGGTGTCGATCACCTCTTTCCACTGCTCAGGGCTCATGCGGTGGAACGGTGCGTCGCGGGTGATGCCCGCATTGGCCACAACGGTGTCGATCGGGCCGAGATCGGCCTCAATCTGCTCGATGCCTGCTTTGCTGGCGTCATAGTCACCCACATTCCATTTGTAGGTTTTGATGCCGGTTTCTGCTGTAAAGGCAGCGGCCTTCTCATCGTTGCCTGCATATGTGGCGGCAACGTTGTAGCCTTCCGACTTCAGTTGTTTTGAGATGGCTTCGCCGATACCACGGCTGCCACCAGTGACGAGTGCTGTTCGGGACATGTTTCTTCCTCCGAAAATATGTGATCCGGGCCGAGCTATCTCGACCCGGATGGGATGTCATTGATTTGGATCAGGGGCGCTCAACGCAGAGCGCAACGCCCATGCCACCGCCGATGCAGAGCGTGGCGAGACCTTTCTTGGCATCGCGGCGCTTCATCTCAAAGAGAAGCGTGTTCAGAACACGACAGCCTGAGGCGCCAATCGGGTGACCAATGGCGATCGCGCCACCGTTCACGTTCACAATCGACGGATCCCAACCCATGTCCTTGTTCACGGCACAAGCTTGTGCGGCAAAGGCTTCGTTGGCTTCGACCAGATCAAGATCGTCGACGCTCCAACCCGCCTTGTCCAAGGCTTTGCGGCTGGCGTGAATAGGCCCAACACCCATGATCGACGGGTCAAGACCCGCTGTGGCATAGGAGGCAATTCGTGCCAAAGGCTCGATACCGCGTTTCTCGGCATTGTCCGCGCTCATCAACAGAACCGCTGCCGCACCGTCATTCAGACCCGAAGCATTGGCGGCTGTCACTGAGCCGTCTTTGGTAAAGGCCGGGCGCATCTTGGCCATCGCCTCAAGGTTGGCACCGTGACGAATGTACTCATCGTTGTCCACGACGATGTCACCCTTGCGGGTTTTCACGGTGAACGGCACGATTTCATCCGCAAACTTACCAGCCTTCTGAGCCGCTTCCGCTTTGTTTTGCGACGCCACAGCAAACTCATCTTGCATGTCGCGGGTGATCTGCCACTGGTCGGCCACGTTTTCTGCGGTCTGGCCCATATGGTAGCCATTGAACGCATCCCACAAACCATCACGGATCATGGTATCGATGTATTTCAGGTCGCCCATTTTGTGACCGGCACGCAGCGCGGCGGCATGAGGGCTGAGGGTCATGTTCTCTTGACCACCGGCTGCGACGACATCCGCGTCACCCAACTGGATATGCTGTGCACCCAGTGCCACAGCCCGAAGACCCGAGCCACAAACCTGGTTGAGGCCCCAAGCGGATGATTCCACGGGTAAGCCTGCGTTCACGTGCGCCTGACGCGCAGGGTTTTGACCCTGAGCGGCGGTCAGAACCTGACCCAGGATAGTTTCAGATACATCCGACTTTTCCACGCCAGCCCGCTCAACGACAGCTTCCAGAACGGCAGCCCCCAGATCATGAGCAGGAGTATTGGCGAATGAGCCGGAAAAAGAACCCACGGCGGTCCGAGCCGCGGATGCGATGACGACATTTGTCATGTTGTCCTCCACGAATTTAGGTTTCACATTTCGAGGAAGACCTTGCAGCACCAAACGCTAGCGTACCGGATTCCCCGCCTCTCGCGACGGGGTTTACCGCAGGTGCCGCAGCGCGGCAATGTACGTAGTGTCACAGGTCAGGCCGAAGCGGCGCGCTCTTGCCGAACTTCTTCCCACGGCGCATGAATTGTGGGCGCCCCAAAGTAGTAGCCCTGAAGACAGTCAAATCCCATATGGCTGAGATACACCGCATCGCGAGGGTTCTCGACACTTTCCGCCACGGTCACGAGATCAAACTGCTCGGCAATGGACAAAAGCGCGCGTGTAAGAACCTGATTGTCCGGATCATCCGCAATACCGCGAATGAATTGGCCATCTACTTTCAGAATATCGAAATAGAAATCCCGCAAATACCGGAACGACGTATAGCCGGCTCCGAAATCATCGAGCGCAAAACTGATGCCTTTGCGTTGCAGGTCGGACATGAAACTGACCACTAGCTCCGGGATGAGCATTGCCGAGCTTTCGGTGATTTCCAAAATGAGACGTTCTGCAACCGTCGGATCTTTGGCAATCCCGCGTTTGAGCGACCGCATCCAGCGCGGATAGCCGATGGAGCGCGCCGACATGTTAATCGCCAGTCGAAGACTGGGAAACCGCCTGAGGCAAGCCAGCCCTTTTTCCAAAGCCAGACAATCAATGATCCGCCCGGTTTCTGTGGCCTCGATGGACCCTATGAAGTCCCGCGCGGGAATGATCCGCCCGGTGGGGTCCAGCACCCGGATCAGACCTTCGTAAAAGGCCGGTCGCGCCTGGTCTCCGGCCGGGACGATTGACTGATACGCCAGCGTAACTTGCTTGTGCCGCACGGCTTCATCCACCATACGAATGACCGACTGATCACGCGATGAAATCGCATAGGCCATCGGGCTATCGTGCCCCGCCGGAATATTTGCCCAAATTTTCTTACCCATACCAGTCTCCGCAACGACGACCCCAATTCCACTCCGGCGCACCTTGCGCAATGGCAGCTAAGGAATTGTTAAATGCAAAATTTGAGTCATAGTGCGCACTTCAAGAAAAGATTGGAGACACCATGTCAGATCGCTGCGGTTGGGTGGGCATGGACCCCATCTATGAGGCCTATCATGACACTGAATGGGGCGTGCCCGAATATGACAGCCGCGCGCTTTGGGAAAAGCTTATCCTCGACGGCTTTCAGGCCGGGCTGAGCTGGATCACGATCCTCAAGAAACGCGACAACTTTCGGGCAGCATTTCAAGGGTTTGACCCAAACATCCTGGCAACTTGGGGCGAAACCGAGGTCACGCGCCTGCTGCAGGATCCAGGCATCATCCGCCACCGGGGCAAGATCGAGGCGACCCTGTCAAACGCCCGTGTCTGGCAAGAGATTGAGGCGGAGACGGGCTTTGATACATACCTGTGGACCTACATGGGTGGTACACCTTTGCAGAACCAGTGGCGCACACTTGAAGACGTGCCCACCGAAACAGTAATCTCCCGCGCAATTTCGAAAGATTTGAAGAAACGTGGCTTCAAGTTTTGCGGCCCTACGATTGTCTATGCCTTTATGCAGGCTGTTGGCATGGTCAACGACCATTTGGTAACCTGCCCATGTCACGAGAAAGTCAAAGCGCTGGATTGAACAGCTCGCAAAATTGAGATGTTCACTTGGCTCGAATAAATCTGCAGGAGTTTTGGAATGAAAAAGGCGGCCCTGACCCTCACCGGAATGATTGCCTTGCTTCACTATTATATCGCGTGGTTTGAAATCTTCGCCTGGACAAGCAGAGGTCCAAAAGTCTTCTCGGACTTCCCGGCAGAGCTCTTTGAGCAAACGATACCCTTGGCGGCAAACCAGGGAATCTACAACGCTTTTCTCGCAGTCGGATTGACTTGGGCACTCATCATCAAAGACGCTAAGTGGCAAAAAAACGTGGCAACATATTTTCTGATGTTTGTCGCCGTTGCCGGCGTATTTGGCGCGCTGACAGTCACCACAAAGATCCTGTTTATTCAGGCCATTCCTGCGCTTATAGCATTGGCTTTCCTTTGGGTGCCAGGATCGTCGACCAGGCAAAACTGACGCCGCGTATCCCTTGCGAACCGCAACAAGGAACCCTTTGGATTCCTGCCAACACTCCTATATACGGCCTCATCTGACCCAATATACGCAGTCCCATGACCGACACCGCGCCCATCACTCAGGACGTTCTCACGATCCCTCGCAAGCTGCCTGACGGGCCGACCAATCTTGTTGGTCTCACCCGAGACGCACTGCGCGAGACGCTCATCGCGCACGGCACACCGGAAAAGCAGGCCAAGATGCGCGTGAACCAGATCTGGCAGTGGATCTACCAGTGGGGCGTGCGTGATTTTCATGCCATGACCAACCTGTCCAAAGCATATCGCGCGGAGCTGGATGAGGCGTTCACCATCGCCGTGCCCGAAATCGTGGACAAACAGGTCAGTGCTGATGGCACCCGCAAATACCTTGTGCGCATAGCCGGGGGTCATGAAGTCGAAACTGTCTACATCCCCGAGGAAGATCGCGGCACGCTTTGCATCTCGTCCCAAGTGGGTTGCACCCTCACCTGTTCCTTCTGCCACACCGGAACGCAAAAACTCGTCCGCAACCTGACCGCAGGTGAGATTGTCGGCCAAGTTATGCTGGCCCGCGACGACCTTGGCGAATGGCCGCAACCCGGCGTCGGCTCTGGCACCGACGGCCCGCGCCTTCTCAGCAACATTGTCCTCATGGGCATGGGCGAGCCGCTCTACAATTTCGACAACGTCCGCGACGCGATGAAAATTACCATGGATGGCGAAGGCATCGCCCTGTCGCGCCGCCGCATCACGCTCTCGACCTCCGGCGTTGTCCCTCAGATCGCAAAAACCGCCGAAGAAATCGGGTGTATGCTGGCCGTGTCGTTCCACGCCACGACCGACGAAGTGCGAGACAAACTCGTGCCAATCAACAAGAAGTGGAACATCGAAACCCTTTTGGACGCCTTGCGCGCCTATCCCAAAGCGTCGAATTCTGAGCGGATAACCTTCGAATATGTCATGCTCAAGGACATCAACGACAGTGACGAAGACGCCCGCCGCCTGGTGCAACTGATCAAGGGCATTCCCGCCAAGATCAACCTGATCCCGTTCAATGAGTGGCCCGGCGCCCCGCATGCGCGCAGCGACTGGCTGCGCATCGAACGCTTTGCCGACATCATCTACAAGGCCGGATACGCCAGCCCCATCCGCACCCCACGTGGCGAAGACATCATGGCCGCCTGCGGCCAGCTCAAGTCGGCCACGGAACGCGAACGTAAGTCGCGCAAAGAAATTGAAGCCGACGCGGGGCTTTGAACCGAGGAACGACAGTCTACTTTCGGCTTTGAAGAAAAGAAATGTCTGATCTTTGATGAGGCGCCGTGGCGCAGGTTTTCACAAAGTTTGACCTAAAATCTCACGCACAAACGCCTCCCATTGTGTCACAAACTCCTGAGCCAAAACCGAGGGCGGTCTTTGTTGCGGTGTCACAATGGAATATCCAAAGGCCACTGTGGGATCAAAATCGGCGAAGTGGATCGTGCCATTGTCACCATGCATCTGCTTGTAGCTTTCCGCGCTCATGACATCTACTACGGCACAGATTTGCCCGGCCTCGATAAAGTGAAAGAGCGGCATAAAAAACTGTGCCTGCACGCGTACATTGAACCGTGAGCCCGCTTGGACGAAAGCCTTTTCTGTGTCCTCGTAAACCCGGTGTCCATCATGCAAAGTGCCCATCGGTTCATTGTCAAGATCCTCAGCATTGATACGATCCTGACCGGCCAATCTGTGATCATATCTGAGGGCCACAACGCAGTTGCGTTGAATATGCACAGACTCAAACAAATCTCGTCGAGCCTCATCGACCTTGATGTCACAGAATCCGACATCGAAGCTTTGCGCGGCAATCATGCTAAGGATCTGAGGCGAACTGCGCGTGGCCAAAGTGACCTGGACATTGGTCTTTTGTGCGACAAAGGCGCTGACAAACTCTGGCAAAAGATAGGCCGACGTCCCCGGCATGGCCGCGATCTTGATCGTCCCACGCGCCCGGTTTCGAAGTTCGGCCAAATTCGAGCTTGTCATCTCCAGCCGGTCAAGGATCTCAGTGGCCTCAGACAATAGGTAATGCGCCTCAGGAACGGGCAAAAGCCGCCGCCCTTCACGATGAAACAACGTCACACCGAGGCTCGCTTCCAACGCTTTGAGCGATGCGCTGACTGCGGGCTGTGTGCGATGTAAATTCCGCGCCGCCGCACTGACCGACCCGGTTTTCATCACTTCTCGAAAGACAGAGAGTTGCTGCAAATTCATGGGACCAGCATATAAATAAAATCTATAAAAACCATAATATTTGAAATTTGATTTTATCTTTCGATTCACCCCAAGATGAACGTGTCAAAAACAACTGCCTGGCTGGCACATCCCATGTCGGACCAGGCTCCATCGGGGAGACTTCGCAATGGGAATTTATGCAAAACTCACAGGGGCGGCTGTCGCCACACTGATGACCGCAGGTCTGGCTGCGGCGCAGGACCCCACCTTCTTCAGAATTGGCACCGGCAGTGCTGGCGGGACCTATTTTCCGATCGGCGGAACCATCGCCAACGGCATCTCCGCCCCTCCAGGCTCTCGTCCATGCGACGAAGGCGGACAATGCGGCGTGCCCGGCCTGATTGCCATCGCGCAATCAACCACGGCGTCAGTCTTCAACAACACCGCCGTGCAAAACGGAGAGCTAGAGGCTGGTCTGGCCGCGGCTGATGTCACACGCTCTATGTTCCTTGGCGAAGGCAAATTCGACGGCAAGCCACATGAAAAGCTGCGTATCGTGGCGAATCTCTACCCGGAAGACCTGCATCTTGTGATGCCAAAGGGTTCATCTATTTCAAGCCTTAGCGATCTGGAAGGCAAACGCGTCGGCATCGCCCAAGCGGGGTCGGGTACCCAAGTAGCGGTTGAAATGATGCTCGCCGAATGGGGTGTCACGCGCGACAACATGGACGAAGCAGAGCTCAACAACAGCCAGTCGGCCGAACGCCTCGCTGACGGCCAGCTTGACGCCTACTTCTATGCTGCGGGCTGGCCAGTCTCTGCCATGGTGCAGCTGTCGACCACCAAAGGCATGGAGCTTCACAGCTTCTCGGACGAAGACCTCGCCAAAATCAACGAGATCATCCCAGCCTATATCCCGTCGGCCATTCCGGCGGGCGTCTACGAAGGTGTGGACTACGAGGTGAAGACACCAGCTGTGTCGGCGCTTCTGGTCGTGTCTTCGGACCTAAGCGAAGAGCTGGTCTATGGCATCACAGCCGCGATGTGGAACGACAACACCCGCAAGCTGCTCGACAATGGCCATGCGAAGGGCAAGCAAATCACGCCCGATACAGCCCTTGACGGCATCGCGGCTCTGGGCGTGCCCCTGCACCCCGGCGCCGAGAAGTTCTACAAAGAAGCGGGTCTACTGGAGTAAGGTCTCACCTCTTCCGACCTTACAACCTGGGCGGCGGGCGAACCGCGCGCGCCGCCCGATTTCATCTCACATAACAAAACCAACGGGGGACAAGAGATGAGTGGTCCACAGACAGAAGACGTGCGCGAGCTCTCTGAAGAAGAGCTAGCCGAGATTGAAAAGAAATTCGACGAAGGCGCTGCGACGCGGTCGGTCACGCCGGGTTTTGGCAAGTTCCTGCGCTATGTCGCCCTGACCTTTGCTGTCTACCATTATCTCACAGCCGGGTTCGCCCTTCCGCCAGATTACTGGCATATGGGATGGCATCTCTGCGGCCTCTTTATCCTGACCTATTCCCTCTATCCGCTCGTCAAAACCAAGACCTCATTTGATCTTAATACCGGCGCTCTGCGTCTGGGAGGTGTGCCTTTCCTGGACGTACTTCTTATGATCCTAGGAGTTGCCTCGGCGCTTTATCTCGGCCTTGCCTGGCGCGGCATTGAATGGCTGGGCATCGAAGAGATGACGTTCCGAATGGGCAATCCCAACGGCTATGACATGCTGTTTGGTTGCGCCCTGATTGTGCTGGTCCTCGATCTTGCGCGCCGGACACTCGGATGGATCCTACCAATGATCATCTGTGTGTTTATCTCTTACGCTCTGCTCGGCCCCTATTTTCCCGGCTTACTCCAGCACCCGGGCGTCAAATTCAACACCTTCGTCAGCTCGATGTATTTCCCGCAGGAGGGCATCTTTGGCGTCACCCTTTGGGTGGTCTCGACGATTGTCTTCCATTTTGTGCTCTTTGGCGTCATCGCCCAGCGCACAGGGCTTGGACAGCTTTTCATCGACAACGCCACCATCCTTGCAGGGCGCTACACGGGCGGCCCCGCCAAAGTGTCAGTTGTTTCCTCGGCCTTCTTCGGAACCATTTCAGGCAGCTCGGTTGCCAACACAGTTTCCACCGGTGCGCTCACCATCCCCAATATGAAAAGGCTCGGCTATCCCGGCCACTTCGCAGGCGGAGTAGAGGCGGCCGCATCGGCTGGGGGTCAGATCACACCCCCCATCATGGGCGCAGCGGCGTTCATCATGGCCGAGTTCCTCGAACTGCCCTACACCACAATCGTCATTGCCGCGATCTTCCCCGCGCTTCTGCATTATGTCGGCGTCTTTGCCGTGGTGCATCTGATGGCGCGCAAACTGGGCCTCAAAGGGTTGGCCAAGGAAGCCTTGCCACAGCTGGGTGCCGTCTGGCGCGATGGCTGGGCCAATGTTGTGCCACTGGTGGGTTTGCTGGTCGTGCTGTTCTCGGGCTACACGCCTTACATGTCCGCATTCTGCGGCATCTCCCTGGCGCTCATCGCGGGTATGAGCCGTCTGAAAGAGCCTATAACCCTAGCCTATGCTGCGGCCTTCATCGCATTCGTGATCTGGAAATACATGGGCGGCGGCTTTGACCTTTCGATGTCGATGATCCTCATTGCAGGCGCCGCATTGGCCACGTTGAACCCACAACAACGAACCACCCTGCAGGAAATGGGCGATACGTTCGAAACGGGCGTTAAATACGCCCTTGCGGTGGGCGCGGCTTCGGCGGCTGTGGGAATCGTGATCGGGGTGATCAATACCACCGGCGTGGGCTTCCGCATCGGGTTTATGGTCACACAGGCAGCCTCAAATCTTGGAAGTGACCTGATCTGGCTCTTCCAGTACGGGACCTATCAGCTCTTTACCGTCGAAGACCTCACACTCTTTATCAGCCTCGTCTTCATCGCGCTGGCCTGTATCCTTATGGGCGCGGGCGTTCCGACGACGGCCCTCTACATCATGCTGGTTTCCGTGGCCCAACCTGCACTGGCACAGCTGGGCATTCCGCCCATCGCCAGCCACATGTTCGTCCTCTACTACGGCGTCGTCGCCGAGATCACGCCGCCGGTCTGTACCTCGGCCTACGCGGCAGCGGCCATCGCCAATTCCAACCCGTTCCGAACCGGGATCTCGGCTTTCACGCTTGGACTGGGCAAGGTTGTTGCGCCCATGGCCTTTGTCTATGCGCCCGTTTTGCTGTTCGTCTCCTCCACCGGATTTGACCTCTGGGAGTTCACCTACACCGCAACAAGCTGCATCCTTGGAGTGATTGCCCTGTCCTCTGCAGTCGTTGGCTACTGGCTTGCGCCTATGGGCGTTGGATACCGCTGGCTGATGGCTATTGCCGGGCTGGTCTTTATCGCTCCTTCGCTGGAGGCTGATCTTGTGGCCCTGATCATCGCATCACCGGCCATCGTCAGCCAGGTCATCAAGCGAAAGAACCACCCAGCGACGGCATGAGGAGATGCAGGCTGATGTCACCATCCTAGGGGCCGGAATTGTTGGCATTTGCACGGCACTGGCTCTCACCGAACGCGGTCTGAAGGTGCATCTGGTGGACCGCGACGCACCGGGGCAAGCCACGTCCTTTGGCAATGCTGGTGTCATTTCGCCATGGTCCATCGTTCCTCAATCCATGCCTGGGATTTGGAAGCAGATTCCTCGCTGGGTGCTGGACCCGAACGGGCCAGTGTCAATCAAACCCAGCTACGCGCCGAAATTGGTCGGCTGGGCCCTGCGGTTTCTGTCGCACGGACGCGAAGACCGTGTCCGCGCAACGTCTTCGGCCATGGACACACTCAACCGCGATTGCGTCACTCTCTTTCGTCATCACCTCGCCGGAACAGGGCATGAAAACCTGATCCGCGACAGCTACTACGTGCATGCCTTCCGAGATCCGCGAGCCGCGCGCATAGACAGCCTCGACAATATGTTGAGACGCGATGCCGGAGCTGAGGTTGAACGTATAGGTCCGGCGGAACTGCAGTCTCTGGAGCCAGCCTTGTCGCAAGACTTTCAGGCTGCCATCTTGATCAAGGATCAGGCGCGTGCGGTATCACCCGGCCAGCTTGGTAGAGTCCTGGCCAATAAGTTCCGAAAACAGGGTGGCATCGTGCAAAAGGCAACCGTGCATGCAATTCGCCCCGCAGACGAATCCGGTTGGACATATGTCACTAATGCCGGTGAAGTTACAACGCCCAAACTAGTCCTTGCTATGGGCGTCTGGTCTGCTGAGTTGCTGAAACCTCTGGGGCTGCGCGTCCCATTGCAATCTGAACGTGGCTACCACGTCTCCTTCACATCGCCCGGCGTGACACTCAACAACTCTATCCTGGATGTGGACAAGAAGTTCGTAGCTTCTTCGATGGAAGATGGGTTGCGCGTTGCCGGAACGGCCGAGTTCGCGGGCCTCGACGCGCCAGAAAACAAGAAACGACTGAACAGCCTCGTTAAGTTGGCACGCCATCTTTCTCCGAACCTGAATACCGATGAGTACACAACATGGTCTGGTCAGCGGCCAAGCCTTCCTGACAGTCTGCCTTGCATCGGCGAATTGGAAGGATTCCCAAATCTGATAACCGCCTTTGGGCACAGCCACTATGGTCTGATGATGGCACCAAAGACAGGAAAGATCGTGGCGGACATCGCGACAGGCACCAAAACCAACATCGACCTGAAACCGTTTCGCGCCGAACGGTTTTGACCCTCTCCACTTTTGCGATTGGTCAAAACCTCCAAGTCGAACAATTTCTTTACCTCTGGTGTTTAGAAAACTGCGAACGAGAAAGCGCAGGCAACCGATCAGTGCGAGCGCAAGTGTCGGAGCACCGCAGTGGCTGTTTTTACCCTGAGCACGATCTACCTAGGAAACTATGCAGATTTTGACCCGATAGACGGAAACGCGACGCCTGGGGACACTTCCGGGTTGTTAGGAACATATTATGGTGCGGGTAATGCAGCCTCAGCGAATATTGTTGAGTTAACTGCAAATGACGCAAACAGCGATGGTCTGATTGACAGTAATGATACGGCGTCTCCTGATACCATAACATATGACTTGGGTTCGGGCGTTGTCACCACGCAGTACGACTCGCTCTTTAACGTCGACTCGACCGTGACTTTCGCTCCAGGCAGTGGCGAACCGGACTACAACGGCCTGGGAGGCGTCATTCAAACTGAAACGGGCGATTTGTTTTTCGTGATGATTGATGATGACACCGGATTTGGAAGCAATGCCTTTGATGATGTGGCCATCCAATCAATCACAATCAACAGCGTTACAACCTTTGGGTCTCAGTCAGGTGCGACCTACAGCGATGACCAATCCTTTGTCCCATGTTTCACAGCCGGCGTTACCATAAAATCACCCAATGGCGATGTTCCGGTAGAACATCTTCGAAAGGGAGATTGGGTTACGACCTTGGACAATCACTATCAAAGGATTGTCTGGATTGGTCGCAGAAACCTGAGTTCGCAATATCTTCAGAACCAACCAAACCTTTTGCCCATCTGTATTTCGGCTGGCAGTTTAGCGGATGGTGTCCCTTGTCGTGACCTTGTCGTGTCGCCGCAACATTGCTTGCTTTTGGGATCCAAAATAATTCAACGCGTTACAGGAAAAGACGAGGTTCTCATTCCCGCCAAAAAGCTCTTGGGACTATCCGGCGTGCATAAAGTTCAGTCTCGTCTGGGGGTTCAGTATTTTCACTTTGCTTTAAAATCCCACGAACTTGTCTGGGCCAATGGTGCGTTGTCGGAGACTCTGTTTCTCGGACCACAAGTTCGAAGCGCGCTCTCCCAAGGACCCACTTTAGAATTTGGAAATGTGTTTGGCCGGTCGCGCCCGAGTGAGATTCCGATGATGAAACATCCTGCACGCTTAGTATTGCGGAAGAACCAACGGGTAAGATGCCTCATCGCGCGTCATCAAAAGAACCGAATGCCGTTTGTTCCACCACTATCTTCAGCTGGTTTGTGAGGTAACCTGCTGCAAAGTTTGCCTTCAAGAATTCCCAACCCTGCCCATATTCAGCACGATTGTTGCCACATCCCATTCCTATCCATGGAATCATCATTGAATGTTAGGGGTAACAAAACAATGCCGACCAATATGACAGAGATCCGCGACTTCGTTATGCGCGAACGTGAGCTTGCCTTGTCCGAGCGTGAATGGAAGTTCCGCCTGCGCGGCTATGGTTATGACATCCGCAACACCGACGAAGGCACAGTCGTGACCTCGCTCATCGGCGGACGTGAAATCTGCACTCTGGGTGCCGCTGCCTAAGGCCACCTTGACGATTTAAGACTTGATCTCCGCAACTTGCCGCGTTTGTGTGACGGCAAGCAGCGGAGGACAGCAAATGCCACAAACCTGTATCGCCGTGATCGGCGGCTCAGGCATTTATGACATTGACGGGCTTGAAGGCGCTGATTGGGTTAGTGTCGACAGCCCATGGGGCGTTCCATCTGATCAATTCCTGACCGGCATGTTGAACGGCGTCAAAATGGTCTTCTTGCCCCGCCATGGTCGCGGGCATGTGTACTCTCCCAGCACCGTTCCTTATCGTGCCAACATAGATGCGCTCAAACGCCTGGGCGTGACAGATGTGATCAGTGTTTCGGCCTGTGGTTCATTCCGCGAAAAAATGGCGCCCGGTGATTTTGTTATTGTGGATCAATTTATTGACCGAACGTTTGCGCGCGAAAAGTCGTTCTTCAGCGCAGGTTTCGTTGCGCATGTCAGCGTCGCACACCCAACCTGTCCACGCCTTGGAGAGGCCTGTGAAACCGCCGCGCGCGAGACCGGGATCACGGTTCATCGCGGCGGCACTTACCTGGCCATGGAAGGTCCGCAATTCTCAACTTTGGCGGAGTCAAAAATGTACCGCGAAAGCTGGGGCTGCGACGTCATTGGTATGACCAACATGCCCGAAGCCAAACTCGCCCGCGAGGCCGAGCTTTGCTACGCCTCCGTCGCCATGATCACCGACTACGACAGCTGGCATCCCGACCACGGCGAGGTAGATGTCACACAGATCATCGCCACGCTCATGGGTAATGCCGACAACGCCCGCACTATGGTCTCACGCCTGCCCGACCTGCTTGGACCAGAGCGCGCCCCATGCCCGCATGGCTGCGACCGGGCGCTGGAATACGCCATTCTGACGGCACCTGAGGCGCGTGATCCTGCACTCGCAGCCAAGCTGGATGCCGTGGCACGCCGCGTACTATGTCCAAGGGAGGACGCATAAATGCCACTCGATCTCTGGCTAACCTTTGTGGCCGCCTCAACCGCGCTTCTGCTCATTCCAGGACCAACCATCCTTCTGGTCCTCTCCTATGCGCTGAGCCAGGGCCGTCGCGTCGCCGTGGCCAGTGCAACCGGTGTGGCCCTGGGCGATCTGGTGGCAATGTCTGCATCACTGGCAGGATTAGGGGCCTTGGTACTGGCTTCCGCCACGCTGTTCACCATCCTCAAATGGGTTGGCGCAATTTACCTTATATACCTTGGGATCAAGCTCTTGCGCAGCGCGCCAAGTTCGGATCTTGAAACCCTGACACCCAATGAGAAACCAGCGCGGGGTGTCTTTTGGCGTGCCGCGGCAGTAACGGCTCTCAACCCGAAGTCCATCGCATTTTTCATTGCCTTCGTGCCGCAATTTGTGTCTGTAAAACAACCACTTCTGCCGCAGTTCACCATCCTGATTGCCACCTTCGTGGGCCTCGCTGCAATCAATGCGCTGGCCTATGCTTTGCTCGCGGACAAGCTGCGCCAAACTATTGGACGCGGCAGCGTGATCACCATGCTTACACGTGGCGGTGGCGTGGCTCTGATCGGCATGGGCGTGATGACGGCAACGTTGCGCCGCTCCGCGTGACAGACGCGTACGGAAAGGTTCTTGTCCTCGGGGCAGATGGCTTCATTGGCCGCCACCTCGCCTTTGGCCTGCGCGACGCCGGATGGGATGTTCTGGCCTCCGCGCGGCACCCTGAACGGTTGGCACGAATGGGGTTCAACACGCTAAAGGCAGACCTGACCTCAGCCGAGGCTCAGACACAAGACTATTGGAGTCGCAAGCTTGAAGATGTCACCCACGTGGTCAATGCCGCAGGCGTGCTGCATGCTTCTGACGCTACATACAAAGCCGTGCATGTCGATGCCCCAAATGCTCTCTATGCAGCAATGAAAACCACCCGCGGCATCCTCATCTCAGCTGTAGGAATAGACGAGGCGGACACCGCTTTTGCCCGCTATCGCCGCGGCGGGGAACAAGCCGCCGAGGCGCATGGCATCACGATCCTGCGCGCAGGTCTGGTGTTGGCAGACACCTCCTATGGTGGCTCATCGCTGGCACGGTCCCTTGCAGCTTTGCCTTTTGTCACGCCTGTCGTCGGAAACGGCACACAAACCTTTAATCCGGTCCATGCCAGTGATCTGTCTTTGGCTGTTGATCACATGCTGCGCACGCCTCCAGGCCCAGAGCGACACGAGATCGGCGGGCCGGAAACCGTGACACAACGCGATATGATCGCCGCCATGCGCCGGTGGCTGGGATTGCGTCCAACACTTATATTGCCGTTGCCGATGGCTTTGGCACGCATGATTGGACGGCTGGGCGATGCCATGCAGTGGGGACCAATATCGGCAACATCTGTCGCCCAGCTGAATAGCGGTGTTGTGGCACAGCCCGACGCGGCCATTGCGAACATGCCAGACACACCTCGAGGGTTTTCACAGTTCCTTTTCGCACGTCCGGCGGGCACACAAGATCTGTGGCATGCGCGGCTCTACCTCTTTCGCCCGCTGGTCAGGGTCGTACTGGGGGTGCTGTGGCTGGCATCCGGTATCTTGGGACTTATCTTGCCATCTGAAAGTTTCCTGCCGCTGGTCCAAAACGCCACTCTCCCGGATGGCCTATTAATTGCCCTGGCCCGCCTCGGAGGGTTAGTCGATCTGGCGATCGCAGCAGCGCTGTTTCGAGGGTGGCGCCCAAAACTTGTAGCCTGTCTACAAGCTGCGATGGTCCTGTCTTACACAGTTGCTTTCACAGCCTTGGCCCCTGTGCTTTGGCTCTTACCGCTAGGTGGGCTGCTCAAGAACCTGCCCATCCTCGCCCTCATCGCGATCATGGCAATTCTGGAAGACGAGCGATAGCTATGGATCCCTATCTGATCGCCAAATGGCTGCATATCCTGAGTTCTACAGTGCTTTTCGGAACTGGCATTGGCACAGCCTTTCAAATGGTCTGGGCCATGCGCACGAAGAAGGTTGAAACCTTTCATTCCGTCACCTCGGGCGTCGTGGTTGCCGATTGGATATTCACGACACCCGCAGGCATTTTGCAACCTTTGACAGGAATCTGGCTGATTTACCTCACAGGATACAGCCTCAGTGAGCCTTGGCTCATTGTGACATTTGCGCTCTACGCGCTTGCCTTTGTTTGTTGGTTTCAGGTCGTGCGCCTGCAAATACGCATTCGTGATCTGGCCAGAGCGGCACTTGATCACGGCAAGCCGCTCTCTTCGGAAGCAAGCCGTGCTTACAAAAAATGGTTCGTTCTGGGATGGCCCGCCTTCATCGGATTGACGATTGTCTTTTGGCTCATGGTGAGCAAGCCTGCTCTTTGGTAGTCAGCTCAGCCATGCTTTTTCACATTGCCGCGAATGAGCTCTCGGATCTCCCGCGCCGCACTCGTTTCTGCGTCACGGCACAGCGCCACAAAAGCATCTCGTTCATCCTTGTTTAGCCGCAAGAAAAACTCGCTGCCCTTCTTGCAGGATGTCTTATCCTTGGCTGTGCCACTTGGGTGACCTTGCAGGCATGCCTCTCGGACCGTGCTTGCCAACCGTCCAGAGAGCTTAAACCATGAATATGCAAGTGCCGCATATCTAAGCACGTTGCTTTAACGGTGATTTCACAACCCTTCGTAATCCTTGCCAAATCCACCGGCATCGGCCAAACCGGAGGGTGGAATGTGAAACCGGGAACCAAGAGATGCCAAACTCCAAACCGATCAAGGACTACATCCGCACCATCGTGGATTTTCCGCACGAGGGCATCATGTTCCGCGATGTGACAACACTTTTTGCCGATCCGCGTGGCTTTCGCATGGCCATCGATCAGCTACTGCATCCATACGCCGGGATGCAAATCGACAAGGTTGTCGGGCTGGAAGCCCGAGGTTTTATCCTTGGAGGTGCCGTGGCGCATCAACTTTCGGTTGGTTTCGTACCAATCCGCAAGAAAGGCAAACTGCCAGGCGCTGTGATCTCAGAAGAATATCAGCTGGAATACGGCGAAGCCATAGTCGAAGTGCATGACGACGCCATCACTGCTGGTGAAAAAATACTCGTGGTGGACGACCTGCTGGCCACAGGCGGCACAGCCGAGGCCGGGATCAAACTGGTTGAACGCCTGGGTGGCGAAATTATCGGCTGCGCCTTTGTGATCGACCTGCTAGAGTTGGGCGGCCGCGCCAAACTGGAAGCCATGGGAATGGATGTGCACGCACTTTGTGACTTTGAAGGCGTCTAAGCGCGCGCCTCCATCTCAGGTTCTGGCGACGTAACCTGACACCGGCGTCATGTTTTTGATGTTGTCAAACATCGGCGACCCAAGCTCAGCCGCCATTTGAATCTCGTTGAGTTGTTCGTCCGATGCATCCGTTTTAACCTTGATGTCATAGGACAACTCGCCAAATCCAGGACGTACGTCCTTATCGATTTCCAGATACCCACGAAGATCAAACGGCGCAGTCACCGTAATTTCAAGATCGGAAAAATCCACACCACGCAAATTGGCGTGCGTCACCCAACCAATGGTCAAACACGACCCAAGCGCTGCAAGCAAAAGTTCCATCGGGTCGATGTTTTCGTCTTTCCCTCCTAGCGGTGTTGGCTCATCTGTTTTAATCGTAAAGCTGCGCGCGGTCGTTTTGGCTTGTGCGCCACCCAACCATTTCGTTGTGCTGGAAAAACTTCCTTTCGCGTCGTTCGGATTTTCTTGCAGATGCGCCTTAGTGTTTTGCATCGTTTCGATGTCGAGGGTTGTACAGCTTAGCAAATTATCAGTCGTCATTGCGTTTCTCCGGTTCTGATGTCGCGCGACTTTCGGTGAGCTGACCAAGTAAACTTCGCAACAGCTCTGCCTGCTCCGACGCCAGTCCGGCGACCAATTCGTCGCACAACGCCAATTGCTCTGCCTCGATTTTTTTCATCAGGCGTCTCGCCTTGCGCGTCGCGCTTAGCAGGACTGTGCGCCTGTTGGTTTCGGGTCTCTTGCGTTCTACCAAGTCACGCGCACATAGCCGGTCGGCCACATTGGTCGCGCTGGATTGCGGCAGCTTAACAGACGCTGCCAAGTCGCTCATGCGCACCGCACCTTCTCGGACAACGCTGCGCAGCATAGTCATTTCAGCGGGCGCAAACGGTGGTTCTTGCGCGTCTGCGTAACGCGTTTCGATTTGAGCCAAACGTTGCGATAGCTCAACAATGAGGGTTTGCAGATCTTGTCCGCCAATCATTTTTCGAATATTTCCATTTTCGAATTGTTCGAAAAATAGGGCAAGCTACCAGTGAGTCAATCGATTTCTTCCCAGATCGCGCATAACGAGCCCTGAGCCAGTCGCTTTTCAGAATGAAAGCTCAGACTTAGTCTATAGGCTTGTACCACTCATCAATGATCGAAACCGCCTCATCGGCACTTTCAACAAACTGGAATAGGTCAAGATCTTCTGGCGAAATCGTCCCCGCTTCAGAGAGCGCATCCCAATTGATGATCCCGCGCCAGAATTCCTCGCCGAACAACAAGAACGGCACTCGGTTCATCCGGTCCGTCTGAATCAGCGTCAGCGCCTCGAAGAGCTCGTCCAAGGTGCCAAACCCACCGGGGAAACAACAAATCGCCTTTGCGCGCATCAGGAAATGCATCTTGCGAATGGCGAAGTAGTGAAAGTTAAAGCACAGCCCCGGTGTGACATACTCATTCGGGGCCTGTTCATGCGGCAGCACGATGTTTAGCCCAATAGAATTGCCGCCCGCATCATCCGCGCCGCGGTTTCCGGCCTCCATGACGCCCGGGCCACCACCTGTAGCCACGACATACTCTCGACCATAGCTCTGCATCGACTTTTCCGTCATAAGCCGCGCAAACACTCGGGCCTCATCGTAGAATCGGGACAAATCGGCGAGCGTTTTGGTGCGCGCCTTGTCTTTTTGGGACGGCTCCGGAATGCGCGCGCCACCAAACAGCACCACAGTGCTTTCGATGCCGCGCTCGTTTAGGATCATTTCTGGTTTGAGTAACTCAAGCTGAAGTCGGACAGGCCGCAACTCATCGCGACACAGGAAATCCTCATCCGCAAAGGCTAAACGGTAGGCAGGCGCACGTGTTTGCGGTGTGTCCGGAACATTTTCGGCGGTAAAGCGATCCGAATGGGCGTCGCGAAACTGGCTACGGCGGTCATCTTTCATAGTATTGGTCTCTTTCAGCTCGTTTTCACAAGGCGTATAGCCTTGAGCGCGACTTGGCCAGCCTCGGCAAGCGCCGTCACAGGGAGATGAACATGGACTGGCAGGCTGAAATCACGAGCGCGCAGGCACGTGTTGCGCCACATATCCGACGCACGCCTGTGGCGACGGTTCATGCCTTTGGCCTTCCCTACAAAGTTGAGCTCAAGCTGGAACACCTACAGCACACCGGTAGTTTCAAAGCCCGCGGCGCATTCAACACGCTTCTGTCACAGAAGGTGCCCCAAGCCGGACTTGTAGCCGCGTCAGGTGGAAATCACGGGGCCGCCGTGGCTTATGCAGGATCACAACTGGGGCACAAGGCACGCATATATGTGCCGGAAATGGCAGGTCCCGCAAAAATCAGCTTAATCGAAGGCCTCAGCGCAGATTTGCAAGTGGTCAAAGGAGCCTATGCGAATGCGCTCAACGCTGCCAAGGCCTATGAAGTTGAAACCGGCGCCATGCAAATCCATGCCTATGATGCACCTGGCACTGTAGCGGGCCAAGGCACCTGCATGGCCGAATGGGAAACACAAGGGCTGGAGGCAGATACGGTCCTCATTGCCGTAGGTGGAGGTGGCCTCATTGCTGGAGCCATGGCTTGGCTCGGGGGAAGGCGGAAGGTCGTGGCTGTTGAGCCAGAAACCTGCAACGCTCTGCATGCGGCACGCATCGCGGGCAAACCGTTGGATGTTGACGTCTCCGGCGTTGCCGCCAATGCCTTGGGCGCTCGGCGCATTGGAGACATTTGCTTTGATATTGCCAAACAACAGAACATTGAAACCGTTCTTGTTTCGGACAAGGCGATAAGCCGTGCTCAACACGCACTGTGGAAAGAGATGCGACAACTGGTGGAACCTGCAGGTGCCGCTGCTCTTGCCGCCCTCATATCGAGCTCATATCAGCCAGCCGAAAACGAACGCGTGGCCGTTTTGATCTGCGGCGGCAACATCGCGCCAGACCCGTTTCAAGCTTAGTCGATTGCACGCAGCCGCTGTGCATTTTATAGGCGTTGCGAACAGACATTCAGACGCTGGGAGGCCAACATGTCCAACGCCCAACTCGAAGCCGCCATTGAATCCGCCTGGGACGCACGCGACGCGATCACGCCCGCGACGACGGGCGAGACCCGAGAAGCCATTGAAGATACGCTCAACGCATTGGATGGTGGCACCTTACGCGTGGCCGAAAAACAGGCGGACAATTCCTGGCATGTGAACCAGTGGGCCAAGAAGGCTGTACTCCTGGGCTTTCGTATCAAAGATATGGAACAGCAAGACGGCGGCCCGCAGGCTGGCGGCTGGTGGGACAAGGTCGACAGCAAATTCAAAGGTTGGGGCGACAACCAGTGGAAAGCCGCGGGCTTTCGTGCGGTACCCAATTGCGTCGTTCGCAAATCCGCCTACATCGCCCCCGGCGTTGTGCTCATGCCGTCTTTTGTGAACCTCGGCGCCTATGTGGACGAAGGTACAATGGTCGACACCTGGGCGACCGTGGGCAGCTGCGCTCAGATCGGTAAGAATGTGCATCTCTCGGGCGGCGTCGGCATCGGCGGCGTGCTGGAACCGATGCAGGCCGGTCCTACAATCATCGAAGACAACTGCTTTATCGGCGCCCGCTCGGAGGTTGTCGAAGGCTGTATCGTGCGCGAAGGGTCTGTGTTGGGCATGGGCGTGTTCATTGGTCAATCCACAAAGATCGTCGACCGTGAAACCGGCGATGTGATGTACGGAGAAGTCCCGCCCTATTCCGTGGTTGTCGCAGGCTCTATGCCCACCAAGAACAACATCAATCTCTACTGCGCGGTGATTGTGAAACGGGTTGATGAACGCACCCGCTCAAAGACCGGTATCAACGAGCTTTTGCGTGACTGACTTCGATGCACGGCGTGAGCAGGTGATCAATGACCTGCTTGCGCTGATTAGAAAATATTCGAGCGAGCTTCTGCTTGAAGAAATCGCAGATGGCGACAGCCAGGCCATGCCGAAGGACGGTGTCAAACATTTGGCTGCCTTGCATGACTTGCGGGACAGCTATGATTGGCGATTACAAAAACAGCCTGACAACTCGTGGTATCCTTGCGAACCAATCGAGCTCATCGCGTATGCCGTGGATGATCATTCGCAGCGCGCGCAGGTTTTTTGCAATGCTTTGCTGGTTGTGTCCGAACTGGACGGAACTGAGCAAGACTACATGAATTACCGCTGGTTCCAGTCCCCAGGCGAAGCGTGGTTTCGCGGCTTAGACGAACCTTGGAGGTCCGCTTTGTTGGCTGGGTTCGCCGTGCGCCACGCGGACAGCAACGCGCTGGAGCGAGAGTTCTGGACGCGCCCGGGTGCAAAGGGACGATGGATCGAACCCAAAGGGAAAAGCGATGGCTGATCGAAAGACTTCCAAACAACAGGTCTATACCCTGCTTGTCGAGATTGGTCGCAAAGAGGGTGACGGGCTTCCGAAGAACGCAACTGGTGCCGCACTCATGGTCTATGCCTCTGGCGTGGACGAAGCAGAAGCCGTGCGCGAAACCGTGGCCATCCTGAAACAGGCCGGCACAGCGCCGCTAGACGTGTCCGGCTATGGCACGCTGAAAGAGCGCGAAGCCGAAGGTCACGACATCAGCGATGAAGAACGTGATCTATTGCGCCGCGCATTGGACGAGAACGCTGTAATTGTCGCCCAAGTGACGCCGTTTTTGAATGAAAGTGAGCGTCAGGCCGCGCGCATTGTGGCCAAAGTCACTGCTTCAAATGGTTTGAGCACTGGCCAGATCGGCTTGGGATGTTCCGGCAGGCGAGCACGATCAAATTCTGCCAACACGCTGGTGGCCAACGCATCAGGTTTGCGACGCATGCGACCGATGTAAAGGCTCTCTAGGGGACACCCGCTGGCTTGAACCGATTGGTGCCCTGGCAAGAGCAAATGGTGGTACGTCACGGTGTTTGGACCGTTGGCCACGAAAGCAGAACTGTCATTCACCAGATGCCGAGCCGGAACAAGCACCGCTTCACTGCCAAACATGTATTCAACCTGCGAGCCGCGCATGACCAGCCTCTGCTGCGGGGCGACGACAATGTCTCGTTGAAGATTGAAATACGGCGCTCTGAGCCGAATGGGACGGAATGTGCCCCGCGCCGGAACGGTGCGACGCACCACTTGAAGAACTGGCACTGTTTCGCCCGCATCCGTTGTTACCATGTCTCCACGTCGCACCTCGGACGCGAGCATCTCTCCAGCAGGTGTCAAAATGGGCACATGCGACGTGAGGGTCGGCATTGGCCCTACGGGTTCAATCTGGTCCGAGACCCCGACAAACAGCACGTCTTCTTGCAGTTCGCTGGCGTGGTGGTTTGCAAAAGCCGCATCGAGATCTTCTTCAAGGAGGCCCACAGGGTCCTTGAGTTGCGCTCTTGTGATGGTTTCCGCCTCGGGCTGCTCAAGTGTGAGCGTTGCAATGCTTTTCGCGACATCCCAGCTAAAGCTGAGGCGGATCACATCCACGCGTCCATTTGCGTCAAACGGAAGCGTGGCGTGGCGCACATCATTGCCGATTGCATCCACTAAAACGATGCCTCCATGTGCAAGCGCCTGCACGCTGAAACGACCCACTTTGGGCCATGTGCGCTGGAAGGAAAACAGTGTTTGCGGCTTTGTGTCTGCAGAAAGTCGCGTCTCGATAAGGATTGTTCCACGTCTGAGCCACGTGGAGCGCGCCGATGTGATCGGAACATCTTCGTTTTCAAAATCATCCGTGTCGGTGCGAAACCATCCACCTCTATTGTCACGCAACCCGAGCCAAGCCATGTCAGGCTACCCATTTCTGGGCAAGCAACTGCGCTTCGTAGCTGCGCAACATTCGGCGTGCTGCGGCACTGTAACCATCTGTCGTTTCTGGGTTCATTTCAGGAAAAAGGTCGCAAATTTCACGTACAATTTCGTCTTCGAAACTGTCATGGATTTGCGGCCCGGGCATGAAGCTTTCCGTCGCGAGCCCTTCGGAAACGATGACTTGATGCCGGTCGAAGAGAAGATGGAAATAGGTCACCGACGGCATCTCACTACGACGCACGCTATGGTCGTTCACCAAATCCTTGGCCGCCACAAGAACCTCAGAGTCGCCAAACAAAAGCTCTGCCAAACTGTCGCGGATCAGCACCCGATGCAGAGGAGACACCCAAAGTTCTTTGTGATCTCCAAACGTTCCAGCGGCAATGCGGATGGGAGCAAAATTTGCAGTGCCTTCAACCGTGCGGCTTCCCACCCAGCGCAATGGCTGAAACCCTTCATCACGTGTAAGTACCAGATCATCGGGTTGCAAGTCTTCAACCGGCACGTCACCCCGTTCACACAAAATATGCGTGCCTTCGACGAAACAAGGTACTGAGTTCAGCGTGACAAAGCCGATATCGGTGTCACCGGTTGTGCTTGTTACTTCGTAGGTGAAGTTGACTTCTTCGACATCACCATCGCCAAGAACCGTGATCGTTCCGTCGCCGTTAACCTGAACTGTTTGTCCAGACGGAAGAATGACGTCACCACTTGGTGGAATCGTTTGGCCATTAATCAGGGAAATGCTGAGTGTGCCACCCGTGCCGTTGATATCATTGCCCAACAGATCAATGGTGCGAGACCCGGTTGGAAACAGATTGGCCGAGTCATCCAGCGCAACAAGGGTTGTTTGCGCACTATCCGCAGCGATCAAAAGGGTAGAGTCAAAGTTGTTGTCCGCAACATCCGCGATCCCGATGCGCAACGAATTTACGCCATCAACCAAGGGAATGGTTAAGGTCATGGTCAGCGTGAAACCGTCCATTTCCGTGTTGAACTGATCAGCGGTGTTGTCGATGAAAACGTTCGCGTTTGACCCGGCGTTCAGGTTGTTGGGGTCGATATCTCCATCGCCAATACCAAGCGGAACCTGAGTTCCGTTGATCCAAACGCCTACAAAATCCTGAAAAGCCCCATTGGCAAATTCCGGAAATTCCTCTGATGCAAAGACAAACTGCATCGTCATGACGTTGCCGGTTGCCGTAAAATCTACGTCTAGAAACGAGGCATCGAACGTATTCGCACCCGCTGCCGCATTAAAGTCTGGATTGTTATTTGGACCACTCGATCCTGTTGTCGTGTTGGTATTGAGGTTCGATTGCGAAGCATTGTTGTTGGTAAATCCGCGCAAGTCACCTGTCGAGAACAAGACACCAGTGTCTCCTGGGGTCACACCAGGCGCGATGGCATCACCATTGGTGTAGATACCGGAAGAATCCCGATCTCCGGTGTAACTAGCGGAAATGATATTCACACCATCGCCGAAAATCGTTTGCGCCATTTGGTCTGCCGTCGCAAACCGATTGACCGGGAGCTCTACCCCTGCAACCATGTGTCTTCCGCCTCATCGCTGAGGCAAGACGTAAACGGTCTCTATTCCTGAAAGCTTTCGGAATGCGAAGGGCGGAAATTCTGCGTTCCGTCCACTTCAAAGGCTTTCGCCCAACTGCTCACTGTCCTGCCTCGGTTCTTTATTTTTTGAATGCCTTAGCATGAAAATTTCGCGCTGTTAAGTATTCAGAACAGTTTGAGATTGCTCTGAGTCTTACTTGCATCAATGGCTTGGCATTTGCGGTTTTGACCGTTCCACGCTAGGGCTTTGGAAACTCAAATAGGACGGTTCATGTCGCACTCTTCTCACGCTCCTGTAGACCCAGTAGACCTCACTGCTCGACTTGTACGCTGCCCGTCAATCACGCCTGCGGAAGGTGGCGCACTTGAGCTGCTGGAAGCTGAACTATCCAGGGCTGGTTTTACTTGCAAGCGTGTGGACCGCGCGGGCACATGCAATCTTTTCGCACGCTGGGGTGAAAAAGGCGCAGCCAGCAGTTTTGGGTTTAACGGTCATACAGATGTGGTTCCCGTTGGGGACGAAGCCGCCTGGACAAAACCACCTTTTGGCGCTGAGATCAGCAATGGACATCTATGGGGGCGCGGTGCCACCGATATGAAATCCGGTGTTGCAGCCTTTGCCGCAGCGGCCATAGATCACGTGAAAGAGACCCCTCCGGACGGCGCTATTGTCCTGACCATAACTGGCGATGAAGAAGGCGACGCGACAGATGGCACAGTGGCGCTTTTGGACTGGATGCAGTCCCAAGGCGAAAGGATGGATGTTTGCCTTGTGGGGGAACCGACCTGCCCAGAAACCTTAGGGGACATGATCAAGATCGGACGCCGCGGGTCTATGTCGGCCTGGATCACGCTAACTGGCGTGCAAGGCCATTCCGCCTATCCGCATCGTGCGCGCAATCCACTTCCGGCCATGGCGCGGTTGGTAGACAGACTGGCCTCGCACACCTTGGACAGCGGCACGGATCACTTTGACCCGTCTACGCTCGCGGTTGTAAACATCGACACAGGCAATCCGACAACCAATGTTATCCCTGCCGAATGCCACGCCACCGTGAACATCCGGTTCAACGATGCGCATTCCAGCGACAACCTGACAGCTTGGCTTATGTCGCAGATCGAAGACGTTTCCTCAGAGTTCGGGGTGCAAAGTGATGTCAAAATCAAAGTCTCCGGTGAAAGCTTTGTCACACCTCCTGGGGCGC
Source organism: Roseovarius sp. S88 (assembly GCF_037023735.1). GTDB lineage: Bacteria > Pseudomonadota > Alphaproteobacteria > Rhodobacterales > Rhodobacteraceae > Roseovarius > Roseovarius phycicola. The sequence goes on from NZ_CP146069.1 coordinate 3,325,026, forward strand.
TTTCGAGCCTGGTTGCCAACGCTGTGAAAGCTGAAACCGGTATTGCGCCGGATCTCTCCACAACAGGCGGCACATCTGACGCGCGGTTTGTCAAAGATCACTGCCCAGTGGTTGAATTTGGCCTTGTCGGCAAATCCATGCATCAGGTCGATGAACACGTGGACATCGCTGACGTGCATAAGCTGAAGGCGATCTATCGCCGCATCCTGACCGACTATTTCCGCTAGAGGCATGCTGCGACCCACGTTGATCGTCATGCTGAAAGAACCACGCGCGGGGCTGGTGAAAACGCGTCTGGGGCGCGATATCGGCATGAGCAATGCGGCCTGGTGGTTCCGCCATCAATCCCGTGCGCTGCTCCGCAGGCTGTACTCCCCCGTCGCTGGAACATAGTCCTTGCTGTCGCGCCAGATTACGCTGGCCTAGCCTCCCGCGCATGGCCCGCCCATTTGCCGCGCATACCTCAAGGTCAGGGCGATTTAGGTGTGCGTATGGCGCGGCTTTTGCGCAAGTTTGACCGAAGCCCTGTTTGCCTCATCGGAGGCGACATTCCGGGCATTTCACAGCGCCACATTTCCCAAGCCTTCAACACACTCGGCGCGCAGGATGCCGTGTTTGGCCCCGCAGAGGATGGCGGTTTCTGGCTGGTCGGTATCAGCCCAAATACCGCCTTGACTTCAACGATGTTCCAAGGTGTTCGCTGGTCAACCGAACACGCTTTGTCCGACAGTCTTGCCACTCTGCCTGGCAAGCGCATAGGCTTTGTTGATACGCTGCCCGACATAGATACCGTTGAGGACCTCGCCAAATTTCAACGCATCAATCGTCGATAGAACCCCGCACCGCTTCGTGCTAGGCCCATCGGTATGAGCACCCTGCCCACCAAACCCGAGATCCTGCAATGGATCGCCGACAACCCGACGCTTACGTCCAAGCGCGACATCGCCAAGGCGTTTGACATCAAGGGGGCTGCGCGTATTGATCTCAAGCGCATTCTGAAAGAGCTAGAAACCGAAGGGCATCTGGAGAAGCGCAAGAAGACCTATCGCGATCCCGACAAATTGCCGCCGGTGAGTATCCTGCAGATCAACGACCAGACCCCAGATGGCGAGCTTTTGGCACGGCCTTTGGAATGGCACGGCGAGGGTAAGGAGCCTGTTGTGATGCTTGTCCCACGCGCCTCCGATCCAGCGATGGCTCCGGGCGAACGCATCTTAGCTCGCTTGCAAGAGGTAAAGGGCGAAGCGCATCAATACGAAGCGAGGCTCATTCGGCGGATCGGAACCAACCCGCGCAAAATTCTTGGCATATTCCGCAAACGTGCTGAGGGCGGTCGGATCATGCCCATCGACAAGGGTGACGGCAAGGAATGGGTCGTTGCTGCGGGTGCCACTGCCGGGGCAAAGGACGGTGAGTTGGTCGAGGCCGAACAGGCTGGCCCAAAGGACCGCATAGGCCTGCCTCGCGCGCGCATCCTGGACCGGCTCGGCGACCCATCGGCCCCCAAGGCAGTTTCCCTCATCGCCATTCACCAACATGGCATCCCCGATGAGTTTCCAGATGACGTCATCGCCGAAGCTGACGCCAAGAAACCCGCAGGCCTCAAAGGCCGCGAAGACATGCGCGACATGCCACTGCTCACGATTGACCCTGCCGACGCGCGCGATCATGACGATGCGGTCTGGGCGCATGAAGATGACGATCCCAAAAATGAAGGCGGTTATGTCATCTGGGTCGCTATTGCTGATGTCGCGCACTACGTTACCTCCGGTTCGGCCCTTGATGCCGAGGCCCGCAAGCGCGGCAATTCCAGCTATTTCCCAGACCGCGTTGTCCCGATGTTGCCTGACCGGCTCTCCGGGGATCTGTGTTCGTTGCATGAGGGCGTACCGCGTGTCTGCATCGCGGTTCGGATGCAAATCAACGCCCATGGGGACAAGATCGGCCATCACTTTGTACGCGGCCTCATGCGCTCGGCGGCTTCGCTCAACTACAAAGAGGTGCAGCAGGCACGCGACGGCGCACCGAACGATAAATGCACCCCTTTGATGGATAGCGTCATCAACCCGCTTTACGACGCCCATGCAGCCCTCACAGAGGCACGCAAGCGACGGCAACCGCTCGATCTGGACCTGCCCGAACGCAAAGTCGTTTTGAGCGATGAGGGCAAGGTTGTTTCAGTGAACTTCTCTGAACGGCTCGATGCGCATCGTCTGATCGAAGATATGATGGTGTTGGCGAATGTCGCGGCTGCTGAGACACTTATCGCCAAGAAATCCGCACTGCTGTTTCGGGTTCATGAAGAACCTCCGCCCGAAAAGCTTGATACACTGCGAGACGTGGCTGAGGCCGCAGGTCTGACACTGGCCAAAGGGCAAGTGCTCAAGACTTCGCATATCAATCAGCTTCTCAAAGGTGCTGTTGGCACAGATCACGCCGAAACCGTGAACCTCGCCACGCTACGCGCCATGACCCAAGCCTATTATGCGCCTGCCAATTTTGGTCACTTTGGTCTCGCACTTCAGTCATACGCGCATTTCACCTCGCCCATCCGCCGTTACGCCGACCTGATTGTGCACCGCGCGTTGATCTCAGCGCATGCCTGGGGAAATGACGGGTTGAGCCGCGAAGACGAGGAACGTCTGCAAGGCACAGGGGAACACATCTCGGAAACCGAACGCCGGTCGATGACCGCTGAACGGGACACCAATGACCGCTACCTCGCGGCCTTTCTCTCAGAGCGGATCGGGGACGAATTCACCGGTCGCATAAGTGGTATCGCAAAGTTTGGCGCGTTTGTACGGCTGGATGAAACAGGGGCGGACGGGCTGATCCCGATGCGCGCTTTGGGGCGTGAGTATTTCCGTTTTGATCGCGATGCGGGCACCTTGATGGGAGAAGACACTGGACTGACCATAAGTCTCGGGCAACGGGTTATCGTTCGCCTGGCCGAAGCAGCCCCTGTGACCGGCGGTCTCGCTCTGGATCTGGTGCGGCTGGACGGTGAGAACATCACACCGAACACTTCAAAACCCCGGGGCGGACGTCGTGGGTCTGGGCCCAAGCGCAAACTTGCTCGGGACAAAAAGAAAACCGCCAGGGTGAAACGCAAGGTCTCGCGCAAACGACGGTAGGACTGCAAAACCTATCACTTTCGAGCGCGCGGTGATGTACTGACATAAATTGTCAGCATCTTCAGGCATAGTTCTTCCATGAGCCGCACGACCAGATTGTTCCAACTCATGCAAGCCCTGCGCAGCTTGCCGCCGCCCGCCACGGCGACGCGACTGGCTGCTTTGATGGATGTAACACCGCGGACGATTTACCGTGATATCGACGCTTTGCGAGGATTAGGCGCGGTGATCGACGGAGCATCCGGTTTTGGCTATACACTGGTCGAAGATGCCGCTCTGCCGCCACTAAGCTTTGATGATGACGAGTTGGAGGCACTGGTCTTTGGCCTGCGTGAAGTAAGCGAGGTTGGCGACAGCACGTTGGCGCAGGCCGCCAACTCCGCTTTGGCGAAACTGCGTGCGCGTTTGCCCGCCAGCCAGGCACACCGATTGGAACACGCGGTTCTCAACGCGGTCAGCTTCCGGCCTCTTCCCGAGCCCGGCATCGACGCCGCAGTGCTCCGCAAAGCCACTTGGGACGAAAAAACCATCCGCTTTGAGTATACAGATGCCGAAGATCGTGAAACCTCGCGCGAGGTTGATCCTTTGTCCGTAGTTTTCATGCAGGCCTCTTTGTGTCTGCTGGCATGGTGTCACCTGCGCGAAGACTTCCGTGCCTTCCGTCTGGATCGTATGCGAAGTCTGGAGTTAACCGGTGCCTCATTTCGCCCCAGACGTGTCTCCATGCTGCGCGACTGTCTGGCGAAGATGGGCGAAAGTTGCGACGCTGGCCCGGCATCATAGGCGAACCCTCGCGACATCTTTAATTGACGTCTTTGAGGAACTCCTCTTTCAAGCTACAATAAGAAAAACCCGAAAAGGGGTCGAGCATGTATACCAAACGCCTTGTCACCACGGCACTTGCCGCGTCGCTTGCTAATATCGCACCGGCTACACCGGTGGAATCTTCGCTGCGACCTCAGGTCCGGCCCGTGGCGGAACCTGCCGTTGCCACAGCAGAGCCGGAGACCGTGATCAAAGCGTCATTGGCACGCAGCCTGCGGCCCAAGGCGCGCCCAGATGGGCTAGAGGCGGTTGCACAGACGCCAGAAGCTCTCACAGTTGTTGCCTCAAACCCTGCTTTTGACCAGTGGGTGCGCGGCTTTCGCAGTCGGGCGCGGTCGGCAGGGATCAGCAATGCCGTTTTGGACCGAGCGTTCCGAGGCGTGACCTACAATGCGGACGTGATCTCAAAGGATCGCAATCAAGCCGAGTTCAAGCGCCAGATTTGGGACTACCTCGACAGCGCCGCCTCACCGGAGCGTGTTGATCTGGGTCGCAAGGCCCTGCGCCGCCACAACCGTGCACTCAAAAGGATCGAACAAGCCTATGGCGTCGAGAAAGAAGTCATCACCGCCGTCTGGGGTCTGGAAAGCCGTTACGGCTCTCGCACCGGTGACATTCCAGTCATTGAGGCTTTGTCGACATTGGCCTTTGACGGACGGCGCGGGGCGTTTTTCGAAAAGCAGCTCATCGCCGCCCTGAAAATTCTGCAATCGGGGGATGTCACACCCCAGAACTTCAAGGGCTCCTGGGCTGGAGCCATGGGACACACCCAGTTCATTCCCACCTCCTATGAGGCCTATGCCGTGGATTTCACTGGCGATGGCAAGCGCGATATCTGGTCAAAAGACCCTTCCGATGCTTTGGCCTCAACTGCGGCGTATCTTAAACGTTTCGGCTGGCGCAAAGGCATGCCGTGGGGCGTGGAAGTGCGGGTGCCCAATGGGGCGCGACTTGGCAAAACCAAACGCATGCCATCGGACTGGGCCAGCCGAGGCGTTGTGGGCTTAGATGGACGCGCGGTGAGGGACTATGGCGCGGCACGCATCCTGCAACCGGCAGGTCCTCAAGGCGCGTCCTTCATGGTGTTTGCCAATTTCGACGTTATCAAGCGCTATAACAACGCCGATGCCTATGCGATTGGCGTAGGCCATCTGGCTGACCGTATCGCAGGCCGCCCTGAAATTCAGGCCAGCTGGCCCCGCGGCTATGAGCCAGTCAGCTTTGAAGAGCGCAAGGAAATTCAACGCATACTCAAGCGCAAAGGGTATCCGCTGGAGAAAATTGACGGATTGATCGGACCGAACACCCGCAAATCCATTATTGCTTACCAGCAATCCATCGGCACCAAAGCCGACGGGCACCCATCAAGGACATTGCTCAATCAGCTGCGGACCCGCTGAACAGGTTTAGTTTCGCAGGAACACGTACACCGTCACTCGTGTCGAAATCACGCATCGCGTTTTCAAGGTCAGAGACAATGGCCAACACATCGTCGTCCGATCCGCCCATATCGTTGACAATCCTGCTGGCCGGCCCTTCGCGCCCCGCGAAGTCAGCAACGTCTGATAGGGTGCCCAAAGGTGAAAGACTAGGGTGTACAGTCTCTGCCGTGACGTCCCGAAACCCAGCCTGGATCAAAATATCTGTGACATAGTCCTGTTCACTGAACGCCATCGGACCTGGTGCACGGGGATCCGGCGGTGGCGGAGACCCGACGCGCGCTTTGGCAAATTCGATGGGCAGGCGAAACCAAGGGTTTTCTGGCAATCCAGCCCAGGTGATGAAGGTCATCTTTCCACCTGGCGCAAGCGCCTTGGCAATGTTGGCGAAGGCGGCGTAGGGGTCTTCAAAAAACATGACGCCAAAGCGTGAAACAATTTGGTCCACGGCCATTGAGCCAAAGTCATAAACCTGTGCGTCGGCCTCAATGCATGTCACATTGTCCAGCTCCGCAGTCTCGACACGCGCGCGCGCCATTGCCAGCATGGGAGTTGAAACATCAACACCCGTCACATGCCCTGATGGTCCCACAAAGCCGGCAAGCTGCAACAGGCTGGCACCCGTCCCACATCCGATATCCAGAACCTTTTGACCTGCCTTTATGCCCGCTCTGGCCAAAAGCACCTCGAGCACCGGCGTCATCAAGGCATCAAACATATCCTGCTTCTGAACCCATTTCTCACCAGACGGGCCTGACCAGTATTCAGCCTGATCCGTGTTCGCGATCTTGCTCATGCGTTGGCGCCCATAGCTATGACACACAGAATTTCGAACATGATCGACACACCCAGAAAGGCCGTGTTGCCAGAGCTGTCAAAAGGCGGTGACACCTCAACCATGTCCGCTCCGACGATGTTCACTCCGGCGAGTTCACGACAAACCTGAAGCGCCTGAAAACTGTTTGGGCCACCCACCTCAGGTGTGCCGGTCCCGGGTGCAAAGGTCGGGTCCACAAAGTCGATGTCGTAACTGATGTAAGTCGCGCCATCACCGGCAATCTCCCGCGCCTCGGCCATCACATCCTCGACCCCGCGTGCGAAAAACTCCTCGATCAGGATCAGGCGGATACCCTCGGCTGCGGCAAAATCGCGGTCTTCCTCATCATACATGCTGCCGCGCAATCCAATCTGAACCACACGCTTGGGGTCCAAAAGCCCCTCTTCCACCGCGCGCCGGAACGGCGTGCCATGAGTGTACATCTGTCCGCCAAAGTAGCTGTGAAAGAGATCTGTGTGGCTGTCGAAATGGATCATGCCAACCGGGCCATCTTTGGCCACGGCCCTTAGGATAGGCAGTGAGGTTAAATGATCGCCTCCCGCCGTCAGCGGTTTTATCCCTGCGGACAGGACATCGCCGTAGAATGCCGTAATCCGCGCCATGCTGTCTTCGATATCCGCCGGGTTCGGCCCCACATCGCCCAAATCCGCACAGTTCACCGCCTCGAAGGGGCGCACGCCATTCACCGCATGCTGCGCACGGATCATGGTGGATGCATCGCGAAGTTGCCGCGGACCATGACGCGGACCGGGACGATTGGTGGTGCCACTATCCCAAGGCACTCCAATCAGGCCCACATTCACATCTTCGAACCGTGCGTGACCCTTGGGAACATGTGGCAGGCGCATAAATGTCGGAACACCCGCAAATCTCGGCAGTTCCATGCCCGAGACAGGCTGAAAGAATGGATCACTCATGATGGTATCTCCAGTCGTTTGCGAGCGATCACCGGTCCATCGCCCTGCGCCTCAATCCGCACAATCGCGGATTTGAGCGGCTCGTGTACAACGGCCATGTGATGCGCATTGGCGTGCAAAATCTTGTCAGGGTTGACGACCCAGGCTACATGCCCAGTCCAGAAGATCAAATCACCGCGTTGAAGGGGTGCGTCGTCTGCCAACTCAAACCCCAGTTCAGCCGCCTGCATGTCACTGTCCCCCGGACACGCAACATCACACGCCACGCAAGCGGCCTGAACGAGACCGGAACAATCAATGCCAAACGCGGAATTGCCGCCCCAAAGATATGGAGTGCCAAGAAAGAGTTCGGCGACTGCGATGGGATCTTCTGCTGCAAAGTCCAGACGCACTAGATGTTTGGAAGGAACATACAGATCGCGCGGCAGGGTACCGCGCCCCCATGCGATCCGTGACCATCCATCGATTTCGTCGACCACAGCAAGGCGGGCATCAAACGGCAAGGGCGTCACGCGACCCATCTCTTTCAGACCTGGCGTGGATTTGCCATAGCTCCGAGCCGACGCGACGCGATGCGTTGGAATATCGGAAGGGTGCCCATTGAGGCTGGCCGCCTCAACCCACCCAACGTAACCATCTTTTTCGGCATAGCCAAAAACCCATGCTTCCTGCACATCGAGGCACATAAATGCCTCGCCGCGCAGAAGCTGCCTATCTCTGGCACCACCTGGTTCCATGCACAGGTCGGCGACAACTACGGCAACATGTTTCCGTTCTGCTTCCACATAGCGATCCGCGTCAACAATACCCTTCAGATGTGCTGCTGCCACCTTTCCGTTGAATGGGGTGCGCCTGCGGTCAGTCATAGGCCCAGCACCTCAGGCAGCGCTTGCAAAATTGCGCGCGCACCCATACCAACGCCTCCTTTGGGGCGCGCAGGGGCTGCTGTTGGGTTCCAGCCGTAAATGTCGAAATGCGCATAGGATGTTTCGCATGCGAAACGTCTCAGGAAGAGCGCAGCAGTGATGGCACCTGCAAATCCACCTTTCGGCGCATTATCGAGATCAGCAATCCCCGGCTCAATCATGGCCTCGTACGGCGTATGAAACGGCAATCGCCAAACAGGATCGGCAACCTCGACAGCCGACGCCTCCAGCGCGGTTGCGAAGCCAGAATGATCCGTGAAGTACGGCGCCAGATCAGGCCCAACTGCCACCCGCGCCGCGCCGGTGAGAGTGGCCATGGAAATCATGAAATCCGGGTTGCCTTCGGTGGCAAAGCTGAGCGCATCTGCCAGCACAAGACGCCCTTCGGCATCGGTGTTGTTGATTTCAACCGTCATGCCATTACGCGCCGTCAGGATATCGCCCGGTCTGTAAGCATTGCTGCTGACCGAGTTTTCCACCGCTGGGATCAGAACGCGCAGTTGAAGCGGCAGGTTCAACCCCATGATCATATGGGCCAAGCCCAGGACAGTTGCCGCGCCGCCCATGTCTTTCTTCATGAGGCCCATGCTCGACCCGGGTTTAAGATTGAGCCCACCTGTGTCAAAGCATACACCCTTGCCCACCAGCGTAAGCTTTGGACCTTCATCGCCCCAGCGCATGTCAATCAGGCGCGGTGCTTGTTCTGCAGCACGGCCAACTGTGTGAACCATCGGGAAATTCTGTTCGAGAAGCGCCTCGCCACGGGTCACGTTGATGTTCGCACCAAACTCATCGGCCATCGTTGCACAAGCGGCTTCAAGTTCAACCGGACCCATGTCCCAAGCAGGCGTGTTGATGAGGTCACGGGTGAGGCTTTCACCGGCAGCAATCACCTCCAGTCGTTTTGCATCCACGCCAGTGGGGCCAACAAGTTGAGCCTTTGCGGGTTTTTGAGACCGGTATCGATCAAACGCATAACCGGCCAGAAGCCAGCCTAACGCTTCTTCTTCGGCACGGTCTGATCCCAGACCTTCAAGCCGATAGGTGCCTTCCGGAAGCTGCCCCGCAACGGAGGCCAGATGAAAGCGTCCACGCGCCCTGCTTGAAGACGCGCCATATCCTGCCAGTGCCATTTCGATCGCGCCATCCGAAGAGGGCACGAGCGTGATCTGTCCCAACGCGCCTGTAAACCCAGAGGCGCTGACCCAGGTTTGTGTGCGCTTCTGTTGATCTGCCAGCCATGCCTCAACATCCTCTTGTTCCAGCACATGCACAGGAATGGCATCAGCATTTTCGGCAGCAAACTTGAGCGGCATAGGCAGCGATCCTGATCAAAGCACGTATCGCCTCAACCTACCCGCAACTGCGCCGCCTGCAAGCATTCAGATCGAGTAATCCTGAAGATCCCAGATTTCGTAGAGTGATGTTTCCCCAATACGCAACAAACGAGCCAAAGTCGCGGCGAGTGCCACAAGATCATCTTCGTCAATGCATTTGGTGACATCCCGCGCCACATGCGCCAGCATTTCCATACCAATTTGTTCGGAAATCGCGATCAAGCTGCGGGCGTTTTTTCGCATGTCTCGCAGTTCACCGGCACGGTAACATCTCTCTGTATGTGACAACCGCGCCGCCAGCTCTTCAAGCGCGCGGCACAAAACGTTCTCCGCGCCAGCTTCGCCAAGCTGATGATATAGCTGTTCCAGACGGTCGGAATCAAGCCGAACCGCCTCTTTTTGTTCTAGAAGGGTAACCTGTTCCACATCTTCACCCACATGTTTTGCCCCCATCGGCCAAGCGACCTCTACGCCCTCAACGTTCCCAAATCCTTGCCTGGGGGCCAAATTCTCTCTCGAATTCTTATCGAATTGGGATTATCAACCAGAGCGATGGGACACAGAATGAGGCGTTTGTGATGAAGAGAGTCCGCCCGCTTCCAAGTTATCTAGTCCAGCGCTACCAGGGCTGGAAGGCAACAAAGTACAAAGATAATCAGGCGTGGTATCGCCATCTGGCGCATGAGGGCCAGCATCCCCGCGCAATGGTGATCTGTTGCTGTGACAGCCGGGTGCATGTCACAGCCGTCTTTGGGGCTGACCAAGGTGAGTTCTTTTTGCACCGCAACATTGCCAACCTGGTCCCCCCTTTACGGAGGACGGCGCGCAGCATGGTACGTCCGCAGCCGTGGAATATGCTGTCACTGCGTTGAAAGTGGCGCATGTAATCGTGCTGGGCCATTCGAATTGCGGGGGCGTGCGCGGCTGTGAGGCGATGTGTTCCGGTGAAGCGCCCGAGCTGGAAGGCAAAACAAGCTTTGTGGGCCGGTGGATGGATATTCTGCGCCCGGGCTATGACCGGGTCAAAGATATTGAGGACAAGGAAGAACGTATCGCCGAGTTGGAGAAACAGGCCGTCATCGTTTCACTGGAAAACCTCATGTCTTTCCCTTTCGTGCGTGATGGCATCGCCGACGGCACCCTGACCGTGCATGGCCTGTGGCATGACATTGGCGAAGGCGAGATTGAGCATTACAGCGCGGTGGACGATAAGTTCGTGCCGGTTTAAGCCTAAACCAAGTCCTACTTTCTTTTCGTTACAAATCGACTAGTTCCCCAGAAACAGGGACAGGAACTTTATGACCGAAATTCTTTCGCTGGCCGCAGACAATCTGATTTCGCCTATTGTCTTGTCCTTCGCTCTTGGTCTCGCTGCGGCGCTGGCAAGATCCGATCTCTCGGTGCCGGAAGCGGCTGCCAAAGCATTGTCGATCTACCTGCTCTTTGCCATTGGGTTCAAAGGCGGAGTGAGCGTCGCCGATCACGGCATTGACGCCACTCTCGGCCTCACGCTTTTGGCAGGGGTTATCCTGTCGGCAAGCCTGCCATTCATTGCCTTCATGCTGTTGCGTGTTGTGTCACGCATGGATCGGTTGAACGCTGCTGCCGTGGCCGGGCATTATGGCTCGATCTCGATTGTGACCTTTGTGGCGGCCACATCCGTTCTGGAAGGGCGTGGCATAGCGTCAGAGGGCTACATGGTCGCCGTGGCTGCGGCGATGGAGGCACCGGCGATCTTATCGGCGCTCTGGCTTGTCTCACGTGGCGAAAAAGGCGGGCGCATGGATGCAGGGCTGTGGCGGGAGATCCTGCTCAATGGTTCGATTGTCCTATTGGTCGGCGCATTCCTCATCGGCTGGGTCACAGGACCCGAGGGGCTCGCCGAGATTGACAGTTTCATCGTAGCCCCTTTCAAAGGCGTGCTGTGCCTTTTCCTTCTCGACATGGGGCTTGTGGCAGGTCGCGGCATGAAGAAGGGACGCGGCGCGATTGGGCTTGGCGGGCTCGCCTTTGGACTCATGATGCCCGTCGTCGGCAGTCTTGCAGGTCTCGCCGCCGCCATGGTTCTTGGCCTGTCTACTGGCGGGACGGTGCTTCTGATGGTGCTCTCGGCGTCGGCCAGCTACATTGCTGTGCCCGCCGCGATGCGCGTGGCTTTGCCCGAAGCCAACCCTTCGATTTACCTCACGCTGTCGCTCGGCGTGACATTCCCTTTCAATCTTGTGCTTGGCATTCCGCTCTATGTGGCCATTGCCAGTGCTGCGACAGGAGGCTGATATGCAAACACACAAAGCCAAACGGGTAGAAATCACGATTGAAAAAGTGATGCAGAGCCGCCTGACCGACGCCCTTCAGAAGGCCGACGTTACAGGATACACCGTTCTCCCTGTCTTTGGTGGATCCGGGCGATCAGGTGAATGGAGCCGTTCTGGTCAGGTTGGTCGTGCCGATGGTATGGTGCAGGTGGTGTGCATTATTCGCCCTGAACGGCTGGATACGCTGTTGGAGGCGGCGTTTTCGGTGGTGGAACGTCACATAGGCGTCGTCTGCGTCACCGATTGTGAAGTGCTGCGGGCCGAGCGGTTTTAACTCCGCCCACAACTTACACCTATTGAATAAACATGCCTTCGGGCCATTCAATCGTATGTGACAGTTTCACAGACTGACTCTTGCCCGCAGCAAGATCAAAGCTCCAGGCCATAACGCCGCGCTTGTCGTCTACTCTTGTATCCTGCGGCTTGGGTGATGCGCTCCAGGTGATCTCCAGATCCTCCTGCTCAGAATAAGGCACACGGTCCAGCACACGCACAGGCCAGCTTTGGCCGGTCAGGTTTTCAACCTCAATGCGTACATCCTCGGTGATCTGGTTGGATTTTGTGATGACACCCCTGTCGCCTTCATTCCGATCAAGTACTGTGCGTGTCAGGCGCAGGCCATCTATCGGACCAAAGGACAATTCGGCCTCACCGCCAGATGCCACCATTTGCATCGGACGCTGGCCGACAAAGCGATCATCCAGATAAAAGCTTGCCTCGGCCGTGGGCAGGATCAGCTCGCCCATGTCATTGGTGAAACTCGCCATGAGAAAGGCGGTTTGATCACTGAGCGGCACAGCCTGAGCAACAAGCTCGGCAGAGGTTTCCAACTCCCCCAAAGCTAAACGCACACGATCCGCGCCTGAGGCCACGGATACAGGTCCAGGATAGGTATACGTGACCGAAAGACCATCGAAGTTCGCCGCCGCTTGCTCCACCGCAACAGGCTCTGCGGCAACACGACCTTCAGCCTGATCCGCGAACGCTTCCAGGCTTTGAACCGCGCCACGCACTTGCACATCTGCTTCATAAATCCGACGCAGCCAGGGCCAGACATCGCTTGGCGCAGTTTGCTCGCTTGGGCGCACCGTCGAAAGGGTCAGCGCTGCGTTCTCCCAATTCTCACCGGTGTATTGCGCTACATAGGCCCCGCGTTCCAGGCTGAGCGCACCAGTCTCGCGCGTCAGGCGCACATCGTAAACCGGCTGCCAACCTGCTTCGCGTGTGTTATACGTGACGGTCAGCGTTCCTTGCGTTTCCACGTCAGATGACACGGAGACGGCCAGCATGGCTTTGTCTTCCTGCTCAGGCACCAGCGCCGCCAGAGCTTGACGCGCCTCATCCAGGTCTTTGGTCAGATCCTTGAGTGCCAAAGTGGCCTCTTCGGCGCGACGCTCAGCTTCATGCGCAGTTTTCAGGGCGGTTAGGGTCTCGTCTCCGATCATTGCAGACAAATCCCTGAGGGAGGTAACATCCAGTTCTGCCACACCGTCGCCTTCACCCAGTTTTTCCAGAAACGTGACCCGCGCTTGCGCCGCTTCTGCTTCAAGCCTGATGGCTTCAATATCGCCCTGTGCGGCGCGCAATGCAGCCTCAAGGCGCTCTACTTCGGCTCTTGCGGCCTGAAGTTCCGATGTCTCTTCCTCGCTGCGCGGCGGAACAAAATCGCTGCGTGCCGACACACTGCCCATCTGCGCACCGGTGACCTGGACCCGCACGGAAGCCAAGGGCGTAGAGCGCGGTAAATCCGTCAGGATCAACTGATGCTGACCCCCTGGAATGGTATAGGGCACTACACGGGTGATGGTGGCACCCTGCGGGTAAAGTGTCACTGCGCTCACATCGCTGGACAGGGCGAAATCGTCAGCAAAGGCGGGAATTGGCAACGCGGCCAAAAAGAGGGGAATTGCACGCATGGGGTACTCTCCTGAAACGTCGATCCAAGGATCATCTGACCTTATGACGCCTGCCGCGCCCGGTTTCTTGGGAATTTACGCAAATTTTTCAGAAATAAAAAAATATGCGCCGCCCAAGATGTGGACGGCGCATATTTCAACTAGCATTTGAGAAGGCCGCTCAGCCCTTTTTCAACACCCGATTGCCGAGCGTTTCCGCGATCTGCACTGCATTGAGAGCCGCGCCCTTGCGCAGGTTGTCGGACACGCACCACAGGTTCAGACCATTGTCGATTGTGCTATCCTGCCGGATACGGCTGATGAAGGTGGCGTAATCCCCCACACATTCGCGGGGCGTGACGTAACCGCCATCCTCGCGCTTATCGATCACCATGACACCCGGCGCTTCGCGCAGAATATCGCGGGCCTCGTCCTCATCGAGAAACTCTTCGAATTCGATGTTCACAGCTTCGGAATGGCCCACGAAAACGGGCACGCGCACGCAGGTGGCCGTGACCTTGATCGACGGATCGACGATCTTCTTGGTCTCCACCATCATCTTCCATTCTTCCTTGGTGGAGCCGTCTTCCATAAATTTGTCGATATGCGGAATGACGTTGAAGGCGATATCCTTGGTGTAGACCTTGCGCTCATAATCAGCAGTTGGATTGTACTGAGCCTTGGTCTGGTCCCAGAGCTCATCAATCGCATCTTTGCCAGAGCCCGAAACAGACTGATAGGTGCTGACCACAACCCGTTTGATGCGCGCGCGCTCATGCAGCGGCTTTAGTGCGACAACCATCTGCGCGGTTGAGCAGTTGGGGTTGGCGATGATGTTTTTCTTTGCGTATTGCTCCACGGCTTCGGGATTACACTCGGGCACCACCAGCGGGATGTCTGGATCATAGCGATAGAGTGAGCTGTTATCGATCACCACACAGCCGGCCGCCGCAGATTTTGGCGCATATTTCTTGGTGGCATCCGAGCCAATGGCAAAGAGCGCAATGTCCCAGCCCGTGAAGTCGAACGTATCCAGATCTTCCGTCTTCAAAGTTCGTTCGCCAAAGCTGACTTCTGTGCCGAGCGACCGGCGGCTTGCAAGCACGGCGATCTCATCGACAGGAAACTGGCGTTCGGCCAGGATGTTCAGCATTTCGCGGCCCACATTGCCTGTGGCCCCCGCGACGACGACTTTGTACCCCATTTCGGGAATCCTTCTCATTCGAGTTACAACGGCGCGCTCATACCCCACAGACGCTTGATATAAAAGGCCCTGCGGCAATCAGAACTACGTTACTTCAACAATTTTCGAAATATTACTTGTCACAGATATTTATTTCTATATTTTTAGAAATATGAAAACCGCAATGATTCCCGATATCCCGCTTGAACAGGCCGCCTCTACCTTTGCCGCTTTGGGGAGTGAACAAAGGTTGCTCGTGCTGCACACATTGGTGCGTGCTGGGCCAGATGGACTGCGCATCGGGGAACTGGGAGAACGCACCGGCGTCACCGGGTCAACCCTGACCCATCATATGAAAATCCTGTCTCAGGCGGGGCTTGTCACACAGGAAAAACAAGGGCGCAGCATCATTTGCGCCGCCGTGGCCTATGACGAGCTGCGTATATTGAGCGAGTTTCTCTTGCGTGAATGTTGTGCCGATACCGATCAACCACATGAAGGTCATGAGCATGGTTGACATCTCACCCCCTGCCCTGCGTCGCACCTGGCACAATATCGACAAGGCATGGCTGGCATTGGTCGTGGTTCTGACTCTTGTCGCGATTCTTGACCCACCGCAGCTTTGGCCAACAGTGAACTTCACCGCAGGTGCCTTGTTGCACACTGCACCGTTCATCGTCTTCGCGATTCTGGCCGTAGCCTACATGAAAGCAACCGGCGCCGAGACTCTCTTGGCAAAGGCATTTGAAGGCAATCAGGCGAAAATGGTGGTCTTCGCCGCGCTTCTGGGCGGTCTTTCCCCGTTTTGCAGCTGTGAAGTCATCCCGTTTATCGCAGCTATGCTGGCCCTTGGTGCACCCCTCGGTGCTGTTATGGCCTTTTGGCTGGCGTCACCGTTGATGGACCCCGCGATGTTCCTGATCACCTCAGGCACTTTGGGCTGGGAGTTTGCCATCGCCAAAACACTGTCTGCGGTAGGTCTTGGCCTATTCGGCGGTTTTGCAACCAAGCTCTTCGCGCGTTCAGTGATCTTTGCCAATCCATTGCGGGAAAAGCCCCAGATTGGCGGGTGTTGTGGGGTCGAAAAACCATTTGAAGGCAAACCGCTTTGGGCGTTTTGGGTGGAAAGCCCACGCAACGAAGTGTTTCGGCGTAACTTATTGGAGAACGGTATTTTTCTTCTGAAATGGTTGACCCTTGCCTATGTGTTTGAGGCCTTGATGCTGCGCTACGTACCAGCGGAGTGGATTGCCACAGCCCTTGGGGGGGATGGCATTGGAACCATTGTTCTTGGTGCGTTGGTCGGCGCTCCGGCCTACCTCAATGGCTATGCCGCAGTGCCGCTGGTCAGCGGACTATTGGACCAAGGAATGAGTAACGGAGCAGCAATGAGCTTTGTCATAGCTGGCGGCGTGAGCTGCATTCCTGCCGCCATTGCGGTCTGGGCCTTGGTCAAACCGCGTGTCTTTGCCGCCTACATAGGTTTTGCGATCTCCGGCGCTGTTTTGGCGGGCCTTGCCTGGCAGGCCATAGCGTAAGCCCTTCGAAGCCAAACATGTTCTCTTTGAAAAAGGCGGTTTCGGCGATGTGATCTGTCGTGAGCCGCTTTTTTGCCGCACCGGCACAAAAAAGCCCTGATTCATTGTAATTTAGGCGAAAATTCAGACATAGTGTCCCGCAAAGCGGCTAATGCCGTGTTAAGGCAGCCCCGTTAAAGAGGGCGAGCGGAGCAGTTCGGAGCGTTTGCATGCTCGAGTTCGAGAATGTGAGTAAGTCCTTTTGGACAGGAACACAGCGCAAGGTTATCCTTGATCGCGTGTCCTTTCGCGTCGAACTAGGCCGTAGTCTCGGCATTCTGGCACCTAACGGCACGGGCAAGACCACTCTCATCAACATCATGGCCGGTCTGGAAAAGCCAGATGAGGGTGAAGTGCGGCGCGGCTGTCGGATCAGTTTCCCGCTTGGCTTTATGGGCGGTGTCATCAGCCGTGTCTCAGCCAAAGAAAACTCTCGTTATATTGCGCGGCTCTATGGCCTCGACCCGGATTACGTCGAAGCGTACTGCAGGTATGTCTGCAACCTGGGTGAGTACTTTGATCAGCCGCTGGGCACCTACTCATCAGGCATGAGATCGCGCTTTGCACTGGCTTTGATGCTCGCCTTAGATTTTGACATGTATCTGATCGACGAAGGCATGCCGAGTTCAACAGATGTGGAGTTTAACCGCCGCGCCGGCGGGATCTTGCGCGAAAGGTTGCAAACAACGACAATTGTGATCGTATCGCACCAACCGACGACACTAGAGAAATTCGCCCGAGAAGCCGCTGTTTTGATGAATGGCAAATTACATATGTTCGATACCCTGGAAGAGGCCAAACAGCTTTATGACTACGAAACCCAAAGCTAGAAAGTTTCGCATCCGCAGGACCGCAAGTTCAGCATCCAAGGGAACTTCGCCGGTAGCATCAGGTGAGGCGGACATGACTGCCGCGCCAGGTGAGGATGCGGCTGTTGGGCAAAGTGAACAAACTGCTGTGCCAAGCGCTACCGCGCCAGGCACCTCACTTGAGGTCGAAGATATCCGCAAAGAAGGATTGACAGGACGGCAATTGCGCATGGCGCGCCGTATGGCGCACAAACACGGGCTTGCTCCGACGTCGGATTTTGATGCCGTACGGCTCTTGCGCGCGAAGGGGATTGACCCGTTTCAACGCACGCATATTGTCGAACTGGTCTCATCTGCAGTAGGGGGAGACAGCGCAAAAGAAAGCGTTCAACTGCCTCAAACCTTGCCCAGTGAACGCATCAACCTGCCCTCGACGGATATCAGCCCCGCAGAGCGCCGCGCACAAGACATCCGGAGCATTCAACAAGATATCGCGTCTCGCCGCCGCCGCAAACTATTGCTTTTGCTGTCGCGGTTGGCGGCATTTGTGTTTTTGCCAACGCTTATTGCTGGCTACTACTTTTTCGCAATTGCCACGCCGATGTACACAACCAAGTCTGAGTTTCTGATCCTCACCGCAGACGGCGCTGGTAGCAGCGCAGGTGGCCTGGGTGGGTTGCTTCCAAGCCAGTTTGCCACCGGACAGGATTCCATCGCCACACAATCGTACTTGCAATCGAAAGACGCCATGCTGCGACTGGACAATGACTTGGGCTTTCGGGATCACTTCAGCCAAGAGTCGATCGACGCGCTTCAACGGCTTGACCCCGAAGCCACCAATGAAGCGGCCTACAAAGTCTATAAGAAATACGTGAAATTGGGCTATGATCCAACCGAAGGCGTCATTCGGATGGAACTATCTACAGCCGACCCGGAAATCAGCCGTCTTTTTTCGGAGCAACTGATTGAATACGCGGAAGAGCGCGTTGACCAACTTAGCCAAGAGAAAAGATTTGATGCGGTCAAGACCGCGCAAGAGAGTCTTGATGAGGCCAAAAACGAACGCCGCGCTGCGCAGCGCCGGTTGGTCGAATTGCAAGAAGGCACGATCCTCGACCCCGAAGGCGAGATTGCCAATATTCGAAACTTGATCGGCAATGTCGAAATTCAACTTCAGGAAAAACAGCTGGCGTTGAACACCCAACTCAACAACTCACGCCCCAACCAGGCACGCGTTGAAGCACTGCGCACAGAGGTAGAGGTGCTCCAGGCTGAACTCGACAAACAAAACGCGCGACTAAACCGCGCGACTGAAGACAATTCTTCGCTCGCCTCGCAAGCTTCGGAAATTCAGATGGCCCAGGCCGACTTGGCGACGTCGGACCTGGTGCTGCAATCTGCTTTGGAAACAAAACGCCAATCGGAAATAGAAGCCAACAAACAGGTGCGATACCTGACCGTGGCTGTCAAACCTGTCGCGTCGCAAGATCCCTCATATCCAAGATCCTTCGAGAACACTCTGGTTGCGTTTTTGATCTTCACAGGTATCTACCTGCTGTTGTCGCTGACCGCATCAGTCCTCAGAGAACAGGTTTCGTCTTGATCCTATGAAAACTATCAATATCTCCGGTTTGCGTGTTGGCAATGACCAACCACTCACACTCATTGCCGGGCCGTGCCAGATGGAAAGTAGGGAGCACGCCCTAATGATCGCGCGCGAGATGAAGTCTGCGTGTGACGCAGCCGGAGCGCAGTATATCTTCAAGGCGTCGTTTGATAAGGCCAACCGCACCTCGCTTTCTGGCAAACGGGGTGTGGGGCTTCAGGAGGGTTTGGACATCTTGCAAACCGTCAAGGATGACGTGGGCGTGCCAGTGCTGACCGACATTCATTTGCCCGAACAATGCGCGCCAGTTGCGAAGGTTGTAGACGTCCTTCAGATCCCTGCCTTTTTGTGCCGTCAAACTGATCTTCTGTTGGCGGCAGGAGAAACGGGTGCAGCCATAAACGTCAAGAAAGGACAGTTTCTGGCACCCTGGGACATGCCGAACGTGATCTCCAAGCTAGAAAGCACTGGCAATACACGCATTCTTTTGACCGAACGCGGCACGTCATTTGGCTACAACACCCTGGTCACCGATATGCGATCCTTGCCACAAATGGCCAATTCTGGATACCCCGTTGTCATGGACGCCACGCATTCTGTGCAACAACCAGGCGGCCAAGGAGCAAGCTCAGGCGGGCAACGGGAATTTGCGCCGGTAATGGCGCGCGCCGCGGTGTCGCTTGGCATAGCAGCCGTTTTTATAGAAACCCACGAAAACCCCGATCACGCACCGTCCGATGGGCCGAATATGATCCCTTTGAATAAAATGCCTGCTCTTGTGCGGAGTTTGATGAGTTTTGACACGCTGGCCAAATCAGACCCGGCGCGCCTTTGAAGATTTGAAGAAATGAAAGTTTCCCCAATGACCAAACCTTTGCCTGTTGTCACCCCCAACACCTGGGAGTTTCTTCGCGATCCAATGATCAAACCAACAGGATTTCGCGAGTATGACGCACGTTGGAAATACCCGGATGAGATCAACCTTCCGGGAATGACGGCATTGGGTTTGGGGCTTGGCACTCAAATTCATCATCGCGGCATCGACCCCGTTATTGCCGTGGGCAATGATTATCGCGATTATTCTCTGGCTATTAAAAATGCCTTGATCGTCGGGCTGATGCAGGCAGGCATTCAGGTCAAGGATATTGGTCCCGCCTTGTCGCCCATGGCATATTTTTCGCAGTTTCATCTCGATGTGCCAGCGGTGGCAATGGTCACGGCGTCTCACAACCCCAACGGTTGGACTGGGGTTAAGATGGGCTTTGAGCGGCCGCTGACACACGGTCCCGATGAAATGGGCGAGCTGCGCGACATCGTTCTGAGAGGAGAAGGTCAAGCGCGGTCAGGTGGCGGCTATGAATTTGTGGATGGGGTGCGCGACGCGTATCTTGACGATCTTGTGGGCGACTTCAAAATGACTCGCAAGCTTCGGGTTGTCTGCGCCACGGGGAATGGTACTGCCGCGGCTTTTGCGCCAGAGCTGTTTGAACGGCTTGGGGTGGAGGTAATCCCGTCCCACAACGAACTAGACTACACGTTTCCCCACTACAATCCCAACCCGGAGGCCATGGAAATGCTGCATGACATGGCTGAGACTGTGAAAGAAACCGGGGCCGATTTTGCACTTGGTTTTGACGGCGACGGGGATCGCTGCGGAGTGGTCGACGATGAGGGCGAGGAAATTTTTGCCGACAAGGTGGGCGTGATCATGGCCCGCGATCTGAGCAAGCTGCATCCCAACGCGACGTTCGTGGCGGATGTGAAATCCACCGGCCTTTTTGCAGCGGACCCAGAGCTCCAAAAAAACGGTGTGACTGCGGATTATTGGAAAACTGGACACAGCCATATGAAGCGGCGGGTTAAGGAAATCGGCGCACTGGCCGGATTTGAGAAATCCGGGCACTATTTTTTGGCCGAACCCATAGGCCGCGGATACGATTGCGGTATGCGCGTGGCCGTGGAAATCTGCAAACTTATGGATCGCAACCCGGACATGTCGATGTCCGACCTGCGCCGGGCCCTGCCCACAACCTTTTCGACACCCACGATGTCGCCCTATTGCGCCGATACTGAGAAATACGACGTATTGGAACGGTTGGTATCCAGGCTTGTAGCAAAGAAAGACGCAGGTGAAAGCTTTGCCGGACAACCCATAAAAGAGGTGGTGACCGTGAACGGCGCGCGTGTCATTTTGCAAAATGGCAGCTGGGGTTTAGTGCGGGCGTCTTCCAATACACCAAACCTGGTTGTGGTTTGCGAGAGCGCCACGTCAGATGCGGAAATGCGTGCGATTTTTGAAGAGATTGATGCAGTCATTCGCACGGAACCTTCGGTGGGTGAATACGACCAGACGATTTGATCAAGCAGAGCGGCTCCGCCGCACAGATTTTTGTTGGGGCTTTGCCCCAAACCCTTGGGTATTGCGACCACGAAAGGCATAGAGTCTTTGGGCTTCTTTCTTGTTAAAAATACCCAGAAACATTTGGTGTCAGTACATCGCGTAAAAGTGCGAGCGGATGCGCTTTGAGCGAAAGGCGGGTGGAAACATAATCCTCGACCACCTCTTCTCCGAGCGTCATGGCAGACAGATGAGCATCGGGTTCTGGGATCGCCTCCCCATCTATGTCGCCAGCAAAAAGCGGCAGTGGTTTTTGCCCCACAAGTGCACGCGCCGCCCAAAGGGCGTCGCGCCGGGTCACGCCAAGCCCGGCAAAGGCATCGGCCTCGACCAGCCCTATGATCACCGAAGGCAACACACCTGCACGACGCCAGACATCCTCAACTGCGTGATATCCGTTACCACGCGCGGCATTGATCCAATACGCGTCTTCCTCTGAGAAGCCTTTGATCTGCCGAAACCCCAACCGCAGCGCCAGACCGCCCTGATCATCGGGCTCCATCACATTGTCCCAAAAGCTGCGATTTACACAGACCGGACGTATTTCGACCCCATGTTCGCAGGCATCACGTACGATCTGGGCGGGCGCATAAAAGCCCATGGGCTGTGCATTTAGAAGCGCACAGGCGAAGATGCCTGGATGATGGCATTTGATCCAGGCGCTGGCATAGACCAAAAGTGCAAAACTTGCAGCATGGCTCTCAGGAAACCCATAAGAGCCGAACCCCTCGATCTGGGAAAAGCAACGTTCCGCAAAATCCTG
Source organism: Roseovarius sp. S88 (assembly GCF_037023735.1). Classification (GTDB taxonomy): domain Bacteria; phylum Pseudomonadota; class Alphaproteobacteria; order Rhodobacterales; family Rhodobacteraceae; genus Roseovarius; species Roseovarius phycicola. The sequence continues at coordinate 3,346,988 of NZ_CP146069.1, forward strand.
ATCATAGCCATTTCTGGCCATACCCTTGAGGAACCGCGTGCGAAAGGCGCTGACATTGCCATGCTTTTTGAACGTGGCCAGCGACCGACGCAGACGGTCAGCCTCTTCCGGGCTGAACCCTGCCCCAACGATGGCGATCTGCATCGCCTGTTCCTGAAAAAGCGGCACGCCCAGCGTCTTGCCAAGCACCTGACCCAGGTCATCGGAGGGAAAGCTCACTTCTTCTTCGCCATTGCGACGGCGAATGTAAGGATGAACCATGTCACCCTGAATGGGGCCGGGTCGGATGATCGCCACTTCGATGACCAAATCGTAAAAGGTGCGGGGCCGCATCCGAGGCAAGAAGTTCATCTGCGCCCGGCTTTCCACCTGGAAGACACCGATGCTGTCGGCCTCACAGAGCATATCGTAGACCTTTGCGTCCTCAGGCGGCAAGGTGGCCAGCGTGTAGCGATGCCCATGATGCTGATCCAGAAGGTCAAACGCCTTGCGAATACAGCTCAGCATGCCCAGTGCCAGCACATCGACCTTCAGGATCCCAAGCGCATCTATATCATCCTTGTCCCAACAGATAACTGTGCGACCTTCCATTGTGGCATTCTCAACCGGCACCAGTTCATCCAACCGCCCTTCGGTCATGACAAAACCGCCGACATGCTGGCTAAGGTGGCGGGGAAACCCCTCGATCTCATGCACGAGTTCCATGGTTTGTTTCAGCCGCCAGTCATCGGGATCAAGGCCGATCTCTCGCATCCTTTGCCGCTCAATCTTCCCTGACGTCGCAAAAAAACCCCAAAGCTGCGAGCTAAGCGCGCCGATGGTGTCCTGGCTGAGACCCATGGCGCGACCCACCTCGCGGATGGCACGCTTGCCGCGGTAGTGGATGACTGTGGCGCAAAGCCCTGCGCGATGACGGCCGTAACGCTCATAAATATGTTGGATCACCTCTTCGCGACGTTCATGTTCAAAATCGACGTCGATATCGGGAGGCTCGTCGCGTGCCTCAGAGACAAAACGCTCAAACACCATTGTTCCAGTCTCAGGCGATACACTTGTGATACCCAGTGCGTAGCAAACAACTGAATTGGCCGCAGAGCCGCGCCCCTGACACAGGATGTCCCGCGAGCGGGCAAAGGCCACCACATCGCGCACGGTGAGAAAGTATGGCTCGTATTTCAACTTGGCAATGAGGGTCAGCTCATGCGCCATCATCTTCTTCACACGCTCTGATGCGCCACCGGGATACCGCCAGTTCAGACCCTCTTGTGCCAATCGCCGCAGCCGCTCGGTCGGAGGTTCGCCTTCCATCACCTCGCTCGGATATTCATAGCGCAATTCATCAAGTGAAAAGCCAAGTTGCTTGGCCAAGGCTCCGGCTCGATACACCGCCTCTTCGTGGCCTGCAAAGAGGTGCAACATCTCGGCCTCGGAGCGTAGGCGCTGTTCACCATTGGCCAGCGCCTCACGCCCCAGCGTGTCAACCCGACGCCCCTGCCGGATCGCGGTCAGCACATCGGCAAGCTTGCGTCGGCGCGCGTGATGCATCCGGGGCAAGCCAGAGGCAACCGTGGTCAGATCCATTTCCTGCGCGAGCTTTGCCAAACGGTCAAACCGCGCGGCATCCTGACCGTCATAGCGGGGGGCCATTATAAGGTGCATTTGCGTCCCAAAGCGCCGCGTCAGACGGGAGGCCTGCTTGCGCCAGATGTCTATATCCTCTGTGGCCATTGCCGGATGCAGCAGCAGGCAAAGCCCCTCTGCCCCCTCCAACACGTCCGGCACCGTCAGATGACACGATCCTTTTTCAACCCGAAGCCGCCCCTTGCTGATCAACCGGCAGAGCCGCCCCCAGCCAGCGCGGTCCTTTGGCAAGGCCGTGAGCGTGACGCCGTTATTCAAACACAGCCGAGCTGCGGGCAAAAAGCGGGGCACATGCGCCCAGCCGGGTTGATGTGGTTCAGGCGCAGGCGGACCAATGGGCCCGTCACGCGCCTCAAGCGTCTTTCGTTCGCGCACCACCCGCGCCAGATCCCGCACCGCCATATGCGCCCGCACGATGCCTGCGACCGAATTATTATCGGCAATGGCAAATGCAGACAGTCCCAACTGGGCGGCACGCAAGGCGTATTCCTCGGGGTGGGACGCCCCGGTAAGGAAGGTGAAATTCGACGTGATCGACAGCTCGGCAAACATGGCAGTAGACAATTATATTCATGTTTTGTTCTTTTTCGAGTCTTGATTTTGATTTTGCAACTACTGCCGCGGCGAACAGCGCTGGCCGCGCATACAAGAGCGTGCCTGATCCAGCTGGGCTTGTGTAGGTTCAGGGAAAACCAGACTGCCGCAGGGGTCGATGATCATCCTATAGCCGGCATCGGTTTTCTGCAAAAAGGCTAGATACTCCGCGCCCGAAACAGCCCCACCGCACCATGGACCAAAGCATTGCAAAACCAACGAGATATTGCGCCTGAACGTCGACACAAAACCATCCCGTGACAAGGACGTCCCATTGAGCCGTGCAGGGATCAAAGTGTCCGGTCGATTCTGGTTTGTCAGGTCATTGTCCGGAGCAAGGGTCTGATCGAACGTCAATGTACCATGAATGACCACGTAAATTTCTTCGGCCTCGGCCGCGCGTTTATACGTGTTTGCCACGTCAGGCCGGATACAGGACAGCGCCAGAGCAGGCCCGGCAACAAACATGGCAAGAACAGCAAGCACCACCCGCATCACAATATCTCGGCAAATTCGCTCAGCACGCTCTCGTAAACCGCCCGCTTGAATGGCACGATGGCTCCCGGCAGCTCATCAGGTGGTAACCACCGCCATTCAGAAAACTCCTGATGCTCAGAGGCAATGTTGACATCTGCATCCGTGCCGTGAAACCGCAGAAGGAACCATTTCTGTTTTTGCCCTCTAAAGCGTGCCTTCCAAAGCTTTGGCACAAGCTCGTGTGGCAAGTCATAAGTCACCCAATCTGTCGTTTCAGCCTCAACCGTGACCAGATCAGCCAGCACACCGGTTTCTTCCCACAATTCGCGCAAAGCGGCATCACGGGGCGTTTCGCCTTCATCTACGCCGCCTTGTGGCATTTGCCAGGCGGCAACATCGCTGTCGATCCGCTGGCCGACAAACACATGGCCGTCGGCATTCACCAGCATCACACCCACACAGGGTCGGTATGGAAGGCGCTCGATCTCCTCCGGCGTCACGCCGCCAACCCCCGGCCCTTGAGCAGGGCTTCAACCCCCGGCATACGACCGCGGAAGGCCAAGTATAGCTCCTCGGCTTCACGTGATCCTCCAGTGGACAAGATATGCGTTTCAAGCGCCTTAGCCTTGTCTGCATCAAACGCATCACCTGCTTCTTCAAACGCAGCGAACGCATCAGCATCCATGACCTCAGACCACATATAGCTATAATACCCGCTCGAATAACCATCGCCGCTGAACACATGTGCAAAATGTGGTGTCGCGTGGCGCATGGTGATGGCGTGTGGCATGCCCAATTTAGCCAGAACTTCGGCCTGTCTGGCCATCGGATCTACCGGAGCTTCTCCTTCATGGAACGCCAAATCCACAAGCGCCGACGCCACGTATTCCACAGTCTGAAAACCCATATCGAAGGTCGCTGCACCCAACACCTTGTCGAGCATGTCTGTGGGCATCGGTTCGCCAGTCTCGGCATGGGTTGCAAATTCCGCCAACACCTCAGGCACTTCGAGCCAGTGCTCGTAAAGCTGGCTTGGCAACTCCACAAAATCGCGCGCCACAGAGGTGCCGGAGATACTCTCGTAGGTCACGTTTGACAGCATTTGGTGCAGGGCGTGTCCAAACTCATGAAAAAGCGTGCGTGCATCGTCATAGCTGAGCAATGCCGGATCACCCTTTGCAAAGTTGCAGACATTGATCACTACCGGACCCTGAATCTTTGGAAACTTGGCCTGTCCTCGCATAGCCGAACACCAAGCACCGGATCGTTTAGAGGCACGCGCGAAGTAGTCTCCAATAAACACTGCCACATGAGCCCCGTCTCGGGTCACCTCCCATGCACGGCAATCGGAATGATAGAGTGGAACATCCATTGGCTTGAACTCCAGACCAAAAAGCCGGTTCGCACAGGAAAAGCTGGCCTCGATCATGCGGTCGAGCTGTAAATACGGCTTGAGTGCGGCTTCATCGAGATCATGTTCAAGCTTGCGCCGCTTTTCTGCATAATACCGCCAATCCCACGGCTCTAATGGTGCATTCACACCATCGGCTTGCATCATCTGGGTCAACACCTCAGCATCTGCATTGGCACGAGCCTTGGCGGGCCGCCAGACATCCATCAACAGACTGAGTACCGCCTCCGGTGTCTTGGCCATCTCAGTTTCCAGTTTGAAGTCGGCGAAACTTTCATAGCCCAACAGCTTCGCGCGTTCCTCCCGCAGCGCGAGGATTTCCGCGGCTATCTCACGATTGTCTGTCTCACCTCCATTGGCGCCCCGCGCGATCCAGGCTGCAAAAGCCTTTTCACGTAAATCCCGCCGAGGTGAGAATTGCAGAAATGGCACGATCAGAGAGCGTGAGAGCGTTATGACCGGAGCATCTGTGCCCTTTTCCTCGCCAGCTAACCGTGCGGCACTCACAACGAAGCCGGGCAATCCTTCAAGATCATCTTCTGTCAATTCCATATGCCAACCGGCCTCATCCGCCAGAAGGTTTTGCGTGAATGCCGTACCAAGTTCCGCCAAGCGCTTACGGATTTCTCGCATTCGAGCATCCGCTTTTCCTGTCAGACCAGCCCCGGCGCGCCGAAACCCGCGATGCGTCAACATCAAAACGCGATACTGTTCTTTGGTCAAATTAAGATTGCCCCGGCTCTCCCAAAGCGCCTCAATACGGGCAAAAAGAGCCTTGTTTCCATAAATTTCAGAGGAATAGGCCGCCAGCTTGGGTGAAAACGCACGTTGCAGCGCCTGACGTGTGTCGTTGCTGTCGGCACCAGCAACAGAGTAGAAGACCGAAAGAACTTGGTCGAGTATTTTGCCCGCCGCTTCCAGCGCTTCAATCGTATTGGCAAATGTCGTTTCAGCAGGATCATCTGCAATCGCCTGAATATCAGACCGCGCTTCTTTCAAGGCAGTCTCAAAAGCCGGCTCGAAATCTTCATCAGAAATTTTATCGAACGGGGCCATTTCAAAAGGCGTTGTCCATTCACTCAGCAGCGGATTGGTCATCTTGTTCTCCTGGTTGGCCACAAATCGGGCAATCGGCGCGGCGGCTTAGCGAAATCTTCCGGCTTTCTCCATATAGGGCGTCGTAGATGAGCATTTCCCCCTCAGCGGTGCGCCGGCATCGGTGATCAGTTTAATCGCTTCTGCCGCCATCATTGAGCCAACCACACCGGGCAGTGGCCCCAAAATCCCCGCCTCGGCACAGCTTGGTGCCAGCCCAGGCGCAGGGGCTTCGGGGAATATACACTGATAACAGGGGGTGCCTTGCGCAGGATCAAAAACACTCAACTGGCCTTCCCATTGCGATAAAGCACCGGAAATCAGCGGCTTGCCCAGCTTTTGCGCTAGCCGGTTGGCCAAGTAGCGGGTCTCGAAATTATCCGTGCCGTCAAGGATCAGATCGTAGTCACCGAAAAGCGCTTCGGCCTCTTCTTCTGACAGGCGTCGATTGTAGGGCCGGATCTCGGTATAGGGATTGAGCGCCTTAACCGCCTCAGCCGCCGAAAAGACTTTGGGCATACCGCTACCGTCATCGGTGTGGATGATCTGACGCTGCAAATTGGTATGATCGACCACATCATCGTCGATGATGCCGATACGCCCGACGCCAGCCGCAGCAAGGTAAAGGATTGCAGGAGATCCTAAGCCCCCTGCACCTATCACCAGAACACTGGCTTGCTTTAACGCCTTTTGCCCCGGCCCACCGATTTCGCGCAACACAATGTGTCGGGCGTATCTTTCCAGTTCGGTTGGCGCAAATGTGCCGCTAGCTTGCGGTACTGGCTCTTCTGCCTGAGCTTTGGTTTTCAACCGCTGCAGACCAGCCCGGTAGAGAAGAACAAGCGCTCCCATTCCGCCCAGCAACAACCAAGGTGCCGCTTGTTGGCCCATCGCGACGCGCAGGGGGTGCCCATCTGGTAAAGCAAGATGCAGTACGACGACTCCCACCCACAAAAATCCGATCATGGACCACCGCAAGCGATGCGGCGTGCCCATCATCATCCCTATGCCCCAAAGCACTGCAGCTACAAAAAGCACCAGCAACATTAGCTCGCCCCTGTTGAGCCAAATCCACCAGCCCCACGCGCTGTTTCTTCAAGCGACAAGCTTTCGACAAACTGCGCCTGCACGACCGGAGCCACAACCATTTGCGCAATCCGCATGCCGTGTTCCACCACAAAAGACTCCGCACCCGCGTTCATCACAATAACACCCAAGGGCCCGCGATAATCGCTGTCTATTGTGCCGGGACTGTTTGGCAGTGTGATCCCGTGCTTAAGAGCCAAACCGGATCGAGGACGCAGCTGAACCTCATAACCCGCGGGGATAGAAATGCGCAAACCCGTTGGCACAAGTGTACGTTCACCGGGTTTCAGCTTCACCGATTGGCGGCTGGGAAAATTCGCACGCAAATCGGCACCTGCCGCTCCCGTCGTTTCATAGCGCGGCAAGCCAAGCGAAGTATCCGCTCCGTCCTCCCAGAGAACAGATATGCTCACCATCGACAGACCTTTCTTTTTGCCCAAAATATCCCCGCCGGAGGCATGCTGAGGCTCACGCAAGCGCCTCTGCAATCTTCTGCGCCAGACGTCTGGCAACCTGATCCTTCGACAATCGCGGCCAGTCTTCGGCACCGTCATCTGTGATCAACGTCACATCGTTTTCCGATCCACCCATGATCCCGGTGCCAGGGCTGACATCATTGGCGACAATCCAGTCACACCCCTTGCGCTTGCGCTTGGCCGTTGCATGTTTCAGCACATCATCGGTTTCCGCAGCAAACCCGACCACCAAATCTGGGCGTTTCTCTTTTGACTTGCACACGGTCGCCAAAATATCCGGGTTTTCAGCAAAAGACAGATCGGGAAGCCCATCCTTGGTTTTCTTCAGCTTACGTTCGGACGCTGATTTAACCCGCCAATCAGCAACAGCGGCAGCAAATATACCCGCGTCAACCGGCAGGGCATCTTCAACCGCATCAAGCATCTCTTGCGCAGTTTGCACCGGGACGACTGTGACACCTTCTGGCGGCTGCACATCCGCAGGACCCGTGACAAAGATCACGTCCGCCCCCAATGCCGATAAAGCACTGGCAATCGCCGTGCCCTGCGCGCCAGAGGATCGGTTGGCGATATAGCGTACAGGGTCGATCGGTTCATGCGTTGGTCCTGATGTGACAAGGATACGCTTCCCCGCCAGCGGTCCTTTGGCAATCCGTGTCTCAATCGCGGCAACAATCTCAAGCGGCTCTGCCATGCGCCCGGGGCCATATTCTCCACAGGCCATATCGCCCTCATTCGGGCCGACAAAGGCAACGCCGTCCTCTTTGAGCGTCTTCATGTTGCGCTGCGTCGCAGGATGGTCCCACATGCGCACATTCATAGAAGGAGCCACCAATACAGGCGTGTCAGTGGCGAGAAGAAGCGTGGAGGCGAGGTCATCGGCGTGGCCTTGCGCCATCTTGGCCATCAGATCCGCTGTCGCAGGAGCAACCACAATAAGATCCGCACTGCGGCTTAGTTCGATATGACCCATCTCGGCTTCGTCTGTCAGGTCAAAAAGATCCTGAAAGACATTGCGCCCGGCAAGCGCGGACACCGAAAGCGGTGTGACAAACTCTGAACCAGCGCGTGTCAAAACAGGTGTCACAGAGGCACCCCGTTCACGCAGCCGCCGAATGAGATCAAGCGACTTATAGGCCGCGATCCCACCGCCAATGATCAGCAAAATTCGTCTGGATGCGAGCATGTGCGCCGTCCTGCATTACGTCGCGCCGAGACTATGCGCGGCCTATGACCAACACAAGGGGCGCGTGGCGCGCATCAATTGAAGGCCGCGCAAGGATCTTCGCGCTCCGGAGCTGGCGCAGTCAGTGTCATATCAAATTCTCCCACAGGCGGGCTGTTTTTCTCGCCCTGACCAAGGGCGATCACAGACACATCCGCATTCGCTGTATGCAGGTTTACAGGGATGCCCCAATCCGTGCGCGCATGGCCGTTGCCGGTGATCACAACAACCGGCCCGCCTGTATCTGCCAAGGCTTGCAATGTCACTCTCGCCAAATGAGCATCGCGCAGTCTTTGCACCATAACCATCCGCGGCAGAACATCGGCGGGGAGTTTGTTGCAATGCGCCACAGCCTGAAGTCTTTCACGCGCCTCTTGCTGATCTTTCGGCAAGGGCTGGGTTAGACCAAACGCCTCCGCCTGCGCACCAAACACGGTCTCTACCCCGTCCTGCATCGCGGCGCGAGACGCCTGCCGTTCAAGTTGCGCACCGAAAATCGCCGCGTCAGGAGCAGCGGCGAAAATCGGATAGTACATCGAGAAATCTGGCCAGCCCGAATTGTTCCAGCCCAACGCTTTTTCGAGGTCGGCCTCTGAAAGACGGTTTTCATCTGTTACTTCCGCCGCTTGCTGCTCAGTCAGCATTTCAAACACGACTGCGGTCGGAGACAGTAGCTCAACAAGCTCAGTCTGTGCTCGGTGGTGATCTGCATTGTCATGCCGCTCGCCCAAAAGCACGATTTCAGCTGATGCCAGATTGGACATGTCTTCGGGGCTCAAAGCCTCTGTTACATCAGAGGCCCAAGTGAGTTTCGCGTGGCAAGTCAGAAGAGCAGAAATCAGAAGAACGGCATTTTTGATCATGCCAATAGATTTTGGACCTCGGATCCCTGCTTTTCAAGGTAGCGACGCATTTTCTGGAACGCGGCCGCTTCTATCTGGCGCACGCGCTCCTTGCTGAGACTGAGTTCATCGCCAAGGCTTTCAAGAGTCCGTGCGTCATTTCGCAACTTGCGTTCGCGCACAATGAAGCGTTCCCGATCATTGAGCCGGGACATGGCTTCGGTGAGCCAATTGCGCAAAGCACCCTTGTCGTGCTCTTCTTCAACAACTTCGTCACCGCGTGGACCGTCGTCCTCGAGAGTATCAATCCATTCGCGGCCTTCTTCATCGGCTGCCTGCGTCGCGTTCAGTGAAAAATCCGAGCCAGAAAGACGACCTTCCATCATCTCAACATCGCGCAATGGCACGCCAACTTCGTGTGAAATCATTTCGCGCAGTTGATGTCCGTCCAGCTTTTCACCGCGTGCCATCGCTTCTCTCTCAAGCCGGGCTTGCACACGGCGCATGTTAAAGAACAAGGACTTTTGGCTGCTGGTTGACCCGGTGCGCACCATGGACCAATTGCGCATCACATAGTCTTGGATTGACGCCTTGATCCACCACACCGCGTAAGTCGAAAAGCGCACGCCGCGATCAGGGTCGAATTTATCCGCAGCCTTCATTAAGCCAAGTCCAGCTTCTTGGATCAAGTCGCTCATCGGCGCACCGTAGCGGCGATATTTAGCCGCCATCGAAATCGCCAACCGCATGTATGCGGTGATCAACCGGTGCAAGGCTTTTTCATCTCGCTGATCACGCCAAGCGTAGGCCAGATCGCGTTCAGTATCCGCATCAAGAAGTTCCGCACGCATCGCCGCGCGGGACATATTTGTGTTGAATCCACCGTTTGATGCCATTTTTTACTCCCTGGTGCTTCTAGCGCATCGACCTTTTTTGGTCGTTCGCTTAGTGCTACGCAGGAGTTCGGCAAGTGGATCACAAAAAAAGAGACGGAAAATTATGTTACCGGGGTTGAGCTTGGTCATTGGTGGGGCCGCGTCAGGCAAGTCAGCTTTTGCAGAAGGGTTAGTGAAGGGCACAGGTCGAAATCTGGTCTATCTGGCCACAGCACAGGCCCATGACGCCGAAATGCGGGCCAAACTGCGCAAGCACAAAGAGCAGCGCGGCGAAGGATGGCGCACCATTGAAGAGCCGCTCGACATTGGCCGAACCCTCGCCACGATCAGCGGGGACAACGCCGTTTTACTGGACTGTCTGACCATGTGGCTAAGCAATCAGATGCTGGCGGAAAACCCTTTGGATGAAGCAGAGGCGGAACTTATGGCGGGTTTGGCGCTCTGCCCCGCGCCGCTTGTGATCGTCACCAACGAAGTGGGCCAGTCTGTCGTTCCCGAAAACGCACTGGCGCGTCAGTTTCGAGAGGCGCAAGGACGTTTGAACCAGAAAATCGCCGCTAAGGCAGACTTGGTGGTAAATGTAGTCGCGGGGCTTCCACAGGTTTTGAAAGGCACATTGCCATGACAACCTGGCATTGGGTGCGGCACGGCCCAACGCATCAAAAGACCTTTGTCGGATGGCGCGATGTGCCAGCAGATTTATCAGATACGGCTCAAATTGCACGCCTGAGTACGTATTTGCCGGAAAGCGCGTTGGTCATTTCCTCGGATCTTATCCGCGCTTCAGCCACGGCGGATGCGATTGAGGCCGGACGCACGCGTCTTCCAAGCCATACAGATCTGCGCGAGTTTCATTTCGGCGAGTGGGACGGCAAGCATTTCGACGAAGTAGCTCAAAGCCATCCAGAGCTTTCCCGTGCCTATTGGGAAACGCCCGGAGACGTGGCCCCACCCGGCGGCGAAAGCTGGAACAGCGCGGCGCAACGGGTGTCAACAGTGGTGGATCGTTTGAATGCGGAACACCCCAATGATCATATCATCGCCGTAGCTCACATCGGGGTCATCCTCACGCAGGTACAACGCGCCGAAAGTCTGGTGCCCGAAGAAGCGATTGGTCATCGCATTGACAACCTCTCCGTCACCACGTTGCGTCAAAAGCCAACGGGATGGCACGTTGAGTGCATCAATCACCTGCCGTGATGAACCGCCGCACAAAACATGGTTTTGGCCAAAGCATACCGCGTTCTAAAGTAAATCCATGCAATACGATCTCTTTATAGGGGACCGCAGTTTTTCAAGCTGGTCCTTGCGCGGATGGCTAATGCTTGAAAAATTCGGCATCCCACACCGCACGCACATGGTAGGCCTCTATGACGGCACAATGGCCGAAGATCTGGCCGATCTGCACCCCGCCCGCCTTGTTCCAGTGATGCGCGACAACGATGGTGTGGTGATCTTTGACACGCTTGCCATGGCTGAAACACTGGCCGAGCGGCACCCCGAAGCTGGTTTTTGGCCCGATGACCCCGCTGCACGCGCCTTGGCACGCTCAATCACAGCAGAAATGCATTCGGGCTTCAGCGCTCTGCGCGGGGAGTGTCCAATGCAGCTTTTGCATCAGGTGCAGGGGTTTGAACCATCACAAGCGGTTACAGCAGAACTGAAACGGCTCAGTTTGCTTTGGGACCTGGCACGAGCAAAGCATGGCCAATCCGGACCTTGGCTTTTTGGGAGATACTCGCTCGCCGATGTGTTTTATGCACCTGTTGCGGCACGCATCGCCGGCTATGGCCTGACTGTGAGCGCGGTGGCACAGGATTATGTGGACACCACGTTGTCCGACACCAGTTTCCGTCAGTGGCGCGCGATGGGCCTGACCAAGACCTATGATCCGATGCCCTATGACATGGGTTTGCCTAACTCTGTATGGCCTGGCCCCATCACTAAAGCTGCCGCACCTACTGAAGAGTGTTCATCAGAGAACACCCACTGTCCCTATTCAAATTTGCCTGGCACGCATTTCATGGAAACGGGCGGGCGTATCTTTGGATTTTGCAACGCGTTTTGCCGTGACAAGACCGTGGCGGATCAAGAGGCCTGGCCCAAATTCGTAGCGATGCGGGACGCAGAGTGAACGCTTTGGCACTCGCCCATTAACCATTCGTCAATACATTGCGCGTTACCCAAGGCAACGGGGCAATGGGACATCAGGTCACGAATGGTTGCGCGCGCCTATACTGTCGCCTTTGAAGGCGTTGAGGCCAAATCGGTTGAGGTGCAATGTGCCGTCACACCGGGTTTGCCCGCGTTTTCTCTCGTCGGTTTGCCGGATAAAGCGGTAACCGAGGCACGCGACAGGGTCCGCACAGCCCTCAGTTCGATGGCAATCGCTCTTCCCTCCAAGAGGATTACGATCAACCTATCGCCTGCGGACATGCCCAAAGAGGGCAGCCATTTTGACCTCCCCATTGCCCTGGCTCTGCTTGCCGCCCTCGAAATCATTCCACATGACGCGGTTGAAGGCACCTGTTCACTTGGGGAATTGTCGCTTGATGGCTCACTGATCCCAGTGGTTGGGGCCCTGCCCGCAGCCATGGCCGCCGCCGATGAAGACCGTACTCTGCTTTGTCCCAAGGGTTCCGGGTCAGAAGCCGCTTGGGTCGGCGCGGCACAAGTGATTGGAGCGGCCAGCCTTGCCGATGTGGTGCGTCACTATACCGGTCAATCGCCACTCGCTCCGGCCCAACCTGGCGAAGTCACCTCCGACACATCCGGACGCGACCTGCGTGATGTAAAAGGTCAGGAACGCGCCAAACGTGCGCTAGAGATCGCGGCTGCAGGGCGGCATCACCTGATGATGGTCGGCACACCAGGGTCTGGAAAATCCATGTTGGCGGCACGGTTGCCTGGCCTGTTGCCGCCTTTGAGCGCGACCGAAGCCTTGGAAACGTCCATGATCCATTCTCTAGCAGGATTGCTTGATGAAGGCGGGATAAATCGGACCCGCCCCTTTCGCGAGCCTCACCACACCGCCTCCATGGCAGCCATCGTAGGTGGAGGGCGTCGAGCCGGCCCCGGAGAGATCAGCCTTGCCCACAATGGAGTGCTTTTTCTTGATGAATTTCCCGAGTTTCCGCGCGCAGTACTGGAAACCTTGCGCCAACCGATTGAGAGCGGTGAGGTCATGGTGGCGCGCGCCAATGCGCATGTGAAATACCCCTGCCGATTTATGCTCATTGCGGCGGCAAACCCCTGCAAATGCGGATATTTACCCGATCCGGCAAGGGCGTGTTCGCGCGCTCCAGTTTGTGGTGAGGATTACATGGGGCGCATTTCCGGGCCCCTTCTGGACCGATTTGACCTGCGTGTCGATGTGCCTCCGGTGGCGTTCACGGATCTTGATTTACCCGCTTCTGGTGACAGTTCAGCGGAGGTCGCGGCCCGTGTCTCTGCAGCGCGCGAGGTGCAAGAGACACGTTTCGCCGAAACTCTTAATATGCGGCTTAACTCGGATGCGGAGGGTGAAGTTTTGGAAGAGATCGCAGCACCCGACGCGGAGGGCCGAGACTTGCTCAACCAGGTGGCAGAACGATTTGGGCTGTCAGCGCGCGGGTATCACCGTGTGCTTCGCGTGGCGCGCACTATCGCCGATTTGAACGCCGAGGCAAATGTCCGGCGGACCCATATCGCTGAGGCCATCAGCTATCGCCTTAACGGTTCGAAAGAGATCTGACCCATTGCGCCAAGTCTCGCAGTGTGTTGCGTGCCTCTGGTAACAGGTTGTGAAAGAGTGGCCAGACATGCGGCAAGTTGTGCTCAATGAGCTCGGTGACCTCAACACCTTGAGCACGCAAGTGTTTGGTCATGCGCCGCGTATCATCCAAAAGAATTTCCGTATCTCCAACGCACATCCAGACCGGCGCAGCACCGGCAAACTCCGCAAAAAGCGGAGACGCCCCAGGCGTTTTTGGGTCAGCGCCATTGAGATAAAAGTCTGCGCTTTCCTGTGCCCGTTCGGCAGGCAAAATCACATCTGCATCCGCCTGCAACACAAAACTCTCACCGGAATAGGTCATGTCCGTCAAAGGCGAAAAGGCAAACGTACCAAGCGGATTTGGCAGCCCCAACTTGCAGATCTCGGCTTGAAGCGCCAGAACAAGCCCACCGCCTGCACTGTCTCCTCCCAGGATGACACCGCCGGGTCGCTCCATGACGGCGCGATAGACGGAAACAGCATCTTCCAACGCAGCGGGAAATGGATGCTCTGGTGCAAGCCGATAGGTTGGCAGGCACGCAGGCAATCCGGTGTCCGCTGACAGTCGCGCCAGCATAGCGCGATGCGTGTTTGGAGAGCCGAATACATAGGCGCCGCCGTGGAAATAGAGTAGTAAGGGCGCGCCGTCTTTCGAAACGCCGCGGGCGCGGGCCCATTGGACGTCCCGACCAGCGATTTTGTCATGCGAATACTGTGTGCCGAAGGGCGCATGAAAATAGAACCGGGCTTTGGTCTCAAATGACCGCCTAATTTCAAGCGGATCTTCCGCCCGGGCCAAAAACGATTTCTCCGTCCAACGCAACCAAGCGTTCAAGATTGGGCGAGCGAAGCTCACTGGCGTTTGGCCTCAATGGCTTGCCAGATTTTCTCCGCCGTGTTGGTGCCATCAAACCGCTCCAATTCCTGGATGCCAGTGGGCGAGGTCACGTTAATCTCTGTCAGGTACGTCCCGATTACATCAATCCCTACAAATACCTGACCTTTTTCCTTCAAAAGCGGTCCAATCGTCGCGCAGATTTCCAGGTCGCGCTCTGTCATGGCAACCTTCTCAGGCCGTCCACCGACATGCATATTGGACCGTGTCTCACCTTTCGCCGGCAGCCGGTTGATCGCCCCGACGGGCTCACCATCGACCAGAATAACGCGTTTATCGCCCTGTTTGATCTCGGGCAGGTACTTTTGCACGATGAGCGGCTCACGGCTGAAGCCTGTGAATAGTTCATGCAGGCTACTGAGGTTCTTGTCACCCTCAGGCAGGAAAAAGACGCCCGCACCGCCATTGCCATAGAGCGGTTTCAGGATGACATCCCCATGCTGTGCCTTGAACTCCCGGATCGTGTCGAGATCGCGTGCTATGGCTGTGGGAGGCATGAGGTCTGGAAAATCAAGGATCAAAAGCTTTTCCGGGTAATTGCGCACCCAAAACGGATCATTCACAACAAGTGTACTGGGCGTCAGTCGGTCCAGCAGATGCGTTGTGGTGATATAAAACATGTCAAATGGCGGATCCTGACGAAGCCAGACCACATCAAACTCTGCCAAATCCACCACCTGCTCTGCGCCCAGATGATAGTGATCGCCCTCGACAGCCTGTACCTTCAGCGGCCAGCCACGCGCAGTGACGCGACCCTGATTGTAGGCAAGCCGGTCAGGGGTGTAATAAAACAACTCATGCCCACGCTCCTGCGCCTCAAGGGCGATGCGAAACGTGCTGTCTGCGGTGATATCAATCGGACCGATTGGGTCCATCTGGAACGCAACTTTCATGCGGTTCTCTCCGGTCTTTTCTTGCCACATACATGGGGTATGCGTGACCGGGGTGCAAATCAGAAATGACCGAAAGCGTTTTGCAGAATTTCAACCTCGCCGCGTGCATTGACCAAAGCCAGGTCAAAACGCACATCGCTTAGCTGCCCATTCGGCGTATGTGCGAGATACTCAGACGCTGCCAAATGGATGCGCCTCATCTGCGCTTCAAGAAGCCTGTGACGCGCAGCCTCATGCGTGACAGACGCTTTGACTTCACAAAAAACATAAACGTCTTGATGCAGAAAAATCAGGTCAATCTCGCCGCCCTTCCCACGCCACCGTGTTTCCAAAATGGTTGCGCCGAGAGCTTTGTACGCAGCCGCAACAGACGCCTCTGCCGCATCCCCTTTGAGATAGGCCAGCTGACCGCGCCGACTTTTGCGCGCCATAAGCACTGTATTTTCTTGCTTCGACGGAACTTTGAGCGACACGTGCTTCTCCTGATGTAGAAACACTAGGCCCGTCGTAGGTTAAAGATGTCTCAACGCTGCTCGCTCTTTTTCAAGGCCAGTTGATAAACCTCTCGGCGCTTCCATCCGGTTTCCCTCGAAACATGAGTGGCGGCATCCTTAACGCTCAGTGTTTCCAGAGCTGACTCAAGTGCAGCTTCAACATCCACAGCATCCGCGGTCCGTTCTGCCCCGCGATCAATTAAAACTACGATTTCACCTTTAAGATCACGCGTCTGGCATACATTGCCGAGTTCTTTCAGCGAGCCGCGCAGGATCTCTTCAAATTTCTTGGTTAGCTCCCTGCATATCACCGCCTTGCGCTCGGCACCAAGCACATCACTGGCATCTCGCAACATCGCGGAAATACGCTTCGGCGATTCGTAGAATACAAGCGTGCCGGGGATTTCGGTCAAGGCTCGAAGCGCGGTTTTCCGCTTGGAAGAGGTTGATGGCAAAAACCCTGCAAAAAAGAATTGATCGGTTGGCAGCCCTGCCAGCGTGAGGGCTGTGATCACCGCAGAAGGCCCCGGTGCCGACACAATCGGTAAACCTTCTTCAATCATCGATTGAACCAGATCATAGCCAGGGTCAGCTACCAAAGGTGTTCCAGCTTCGGATGCGTAAACCACCGACTTGCCCTTCTTTATCTCGGCAATCAACCGAGGGCGTACACGATGCCCGTTGTGATCATGGTAAGACACGAGAGGTCTGTCGCCCAAAATAACACCATGGATATCCAAAAGTCGTTTCAGGCTCCGCGTGTCCTCGGCCGCCAGCACATCGGCACTGCTTAGAATATCCAGGCTGCGCAATGTGATGTCGCGCGCTGTGCCAATAGGTGTGGCCACGAGGTAAAGCCCCGGCAAAAGCGGGCCCATTTGAGGATTCATTTCTGGACCAGCCTCTCTGGACGTTTATTATCTCCAAAAACCAGCGCCACTCGAGCTGCGCCGGAAGACAGGAGTTCTATTTGATGTTTGCCGTTTTTTCAGTTCTTCGCAAGCTGCGCGCCTGCATCGCGATGATCACCGCATTATTTGTTCTGGTCGCATGTCAAACCGGGCTTTCGACTGGCGCTAGCACATCGATCACACCGGGTGCACCCGTTCCTGTAGCACTATTGGTGCCGCACGGCGCGTCAAACGCAAACGAACAAAAACTTGCCCGCGATCTTGAAAGTGCCGCACGGCTTGCGGTGGCTGATCTATCAGGTGTGCAAATTGACCTGCGCGTTTACGGCACGGCGGGAAATGCAGGGCAGGCACAACAGGCCGCACAGAAAGCTGTTGAAGACGGCGCAAAAATCATTGTCGGACCCTTACATGCGGAATCGGCCAACGCTGTAGCCGTGGCTGTCGCTCCCAAGGGTGTGAATGTTTTGGCATTTTCCAACAATTCCACGATTGCAGGTGGCAACTTGTTCATCCTGGGTCAGACATTTCAGGACACCGCCAATCGTCTGACACGTTATGCTGTCGGTCAGGGTCGAAAGCGTATTTTGACGGTGCATTCCAACAATCTGGCTGGCGAGCTGGGCCGCCAGGCAATACAACAGGCGATTTCGGCCAATGGCGCATCACAGGCTGGGACGGTTGGCTACGCATTCTCAGAACAAAGTGTGATTGCTGCCGTACCGGCCATTCGCACCGCGGCGGAACAAAATTCTGCCGACGCTATTTTCCTTGATGCTAACAGCGCAGGCGCTTTACCACTGTTCACACAAATGCTTCCCGAGGCTGGCCTGTCAGCTGAAACTATCCAGTACATTGGATTGTCGCGCTGGGACACGCCTCCGCAAACGCGCGATCTTCCAGGTGTTCAAGGCGGTTGGTTCGCCATGCCAGATCCGCAACGCGTGCTGCAGTTCAGAAGCCGGTTTCAGGCCGCCAATGGCGGTGCGCCGCACCCTCTTGCAGGTTTGTCTTATGATGCGATCGCTGCGATCGGCGCTTTGGCGCAAACTGGCCAAAGCGATGCTTTTTCTCGCGGTCGGCTGACCCAATCTGCGGGTTTTGGTGGCGTCAACGGGATTTTCCGTTTCCTTCCAAATGGAACAACACAACGCGGCCTTGCCGTGGCCACGATCCAAAATCGGCAGGTCGTCGTCATCTCACCCGCGCCCAGCAGCTTCGCTGGCACTGGGTTTTAGCGCAAGGATCGCGTAGAATCCTTGCATGAAAGACAGTCCAACCCTGCCTGACACGCTGATCTGCCCGGCGGAGCAGATTTTCGACCTGAACGCGATCAGGCTAAAATTCGAAACCCATGCATCTGAGGCGAAGGGAGATGACGCGCAGCTGCGTAAATTGGCGGTTGCGACCTTGTCGGACGCGAAATCCAAGGGCCGTGATGTCATTGCCCAGGCATTAAGCCAATTGCCTTTTGCTGCTCATGCCGCAACCCGTTCCTATTCCTGGCTCACCGATTGCATTGTGCAAAACGCGCTTTGGTTGGCGACGGCGCATCTTCACCCTCTGGCAAATCCAACCCAATCTGAACGCCTTGCTGTGTTCGCCGTAGGGGGTTACGGGCGTGGAGAAATGGCGCCTCAATCGGATGTCGATCTGCTGTTCCTGACGCCCTACAAAATTACAGCCTGGGCCGAAAGCGTAATTGAGAGCACTCTCTACGTGCTTTGGGACCTGAAGCTCAAAGTCGGTCACTCCAGCCGCACCGTACGCGATTGCCTTCGTCTCGGCGCTCAGGATTTCACTATTCGCACGGCCCTTTTGGAGCGGCGCTTTCTCTTTGGGGATCTCGATCTTGGTGAAGATCTAGGCACCAGATTGCGCGAAGATTTGTTCAAAGGCACCGAACGTGAATTTGTCGAGGCCAAGCTGGAAGAGCGTGACACGCGGCATGAAAAGCAAGGTCAGCGCTATATGGTCGAACCCAATGTCAAAGAAGGCAAAGGCGGGCTTCGGGATCTGCAATCTCTCTTCTGGATTGCCAAATACACCTATCAGGTGGACGATGTGGCTCAGCTTGTGGAGCGCGGGTTGTTCACTCAGGATGAATTTGACCTCTTTGCACAGGCAGAGAATTTCCTCTGGGCATCGCGTTGTCATTTACATCTCGCAACAGGCCGCGCCACTGAGCAACTGACATTTGATATGCAGGTCGAAGTGGCCGAGCGCATGGGGTACACTGACAGCGCTGGGCGTCGTGCGGTCGAAGTCTTTATGCAGGACTATTTCCGCCAAGCCACGGTGGTGGGTGACCTGACCCGTATTCTGCTGACCAAGCTGGAAGCTGACCACGTCAAATCCGAACCTTTGCTGCAACGTCTTTTCGCGCGCAGAAGGAAAATGAAGCCGGGCTATATCGAGGTGAACGGTCGACTCGGAATCGTGAATGAAAAGAGTTTTCTTAAGGATCGCCTCAACTTGCTCCGCCTCTTCGAAGAAGGGCTGCGCACGGGGCTTTTGATCCACCCGGACGCCATGCGGTTGGTCACGGCCAATTTGCACCTGATTGACAATGACTTCAGAACTACGCCCGAAGCGCAGAAGCTCTTTCTTGATCTGCTACTCAAGCACGGCAACCCTGAACGCGCCTTGCGTCGCATGAATGAACTTGGCGTCCTGTCGGCGTTCATCCCCGAATTTGAGCCGATCAGAGCCATGATGCAATTCAACATGTATCACAGCTACACAGTCGATGAGCACACCATTCAGACCATCAGCCAACTGGCGCAGATTGAACGGCGAGAGTTGATCGAAGAACTGCCTGTAGCGTCTTCGATCCTTGATGAAGGCGTTAACCGCCGCGTGCTCTATGTCGCGCTTTTGGTTCATGACCTCGGCAAAGGCCGGGATGAAGACCACTCCATCCTGGGCGCGCAAATGGCCCGGCATATCGCCCCGCGACTCGGTCTCAAACCTGCGGAGTGCGAAACGGTCGAGTGGCTGGTGCGGTATCACCTCTTGATGTCAGATATGGCGCAGAAGCGCGACATTGCGGATCCACGCACCGTGCGCGACTTTGCCAAGGCGGTGCAAACGCGTGAACGTCTTGATCTGCTGTGCGTTCTGACGGTGTGCGATATTCGTGGCGTTGGCCCTGACACTTGGAACAATTGGAAGGCATCGCTTATCCGTGCGCTTTACCGTCAAACACGTCGCGCAATGGAAGGTGGGCTCGAAGCGCTCAATAGAGAGCAACGAGGGTCAGATGCCAAACGCAACCTGCGCAAAGCCTTGTCCAATTGGGAAACCAAGGATCTCAAGATTGAAACTGGACGACATTACCCGCCCTATTGGCAGGGGCTACATGTCACCGCACATGTGGTTTTCGCAAAACTGCTACGAGACTTGAAAGACGACGATGTGGCCATCGATCTTCACCTAGATGAAGACCGTGACGCAACACGCGCGTGTTTTGCCCTCGCGGACCACCCCGGAATTTTTTCGCGTCTTGCGGGGGCCTTGGCACTGGTGGGTGCGAATGTTGTCGATGCGCGGACATATACGTCCAATGACGGGTATGCGACGGCGGCGTTTTGGATTCAGGACGCCGATGGAAGCCCCTATGAGGCGGCGCGCCTGCCTCGGCTGAGCCAGATGATCCACAAAACACTCAAAGGCGAAGTTGTCGCCCGTGAGGCCATCAAATCCCGTGACAAGATCAAGAAACGTGAACGCGCATTCAGAGTTCCCACGCACATCACGTTCGACAACGAAGGGTCAGAGATTTACACGATCATCGAAGTCGACACCCGCGACCGCCCGGGCCTGCTCTATGATCTGACGCGAACACTCGCCAACAGTAATGTCTATATCAACTCGGCCGTAATTGCGACCTATGGCGAACAAGTCGTCGATACGTTCTATGTCAAAGATATGTTTGGGCTGAAGTTCCATTCACAGTCGAAACAGAAGACCCTGGAGAGAAAACTGCGCGAAGCCATTGAACTGGGCGCAGAACGTGCAGTGACCTGATCTATTGCGGCAGTGCCGGATTCCAGATGGTATCGAACTTAAATGGCTCTGTTGTACCCGGAGAGATGACAATCTCGACTGCATGCATATCCCGCGCTCCATATACTTCCATTGCCAGAACATTGGGGGCATCGTTTGGAAATGGTCGGAAGATCACGTGCCGATGACTGTCGCCAAAAACAAGCAGTACCGGTTTTCCATAGCTTTGCGCGACGTCCTTGAGTGTGTTTCCAAATTCGCGAAACCCTGAATGCCGCAACCAGCGTTCCCGGCCAAATTCGTTGAAATCAAATTCGAACATATCCGCATGAATAGCCACAATCACGACGTCAAGTTCGTCAAAGGCTTCGAAACTCTGTGCGAGCCAGTCGCTGCTTGCACGGCTGCGCGCAAAAAACTCTTCGACATTCTTTAGGTCGCGGGCTTCAAAGTTATTGTTCGACCCAACAACATGAGCGGTGATAAACCCGACCCTTCCAGACCGGTATCTCGCATTTTCGGGGAATCCTGCGTCACCCTGATGCGTAAGCGCCACAGGCACACGCCCAAAGCTCATTTCGGGTGTTGAGAAATATGTCTTTCGCAAAAAGTCCAACCGATCCAGCGGGTCAGACCACGGATTGTCACCACGATGACAATCCGTCCATTCATTGTCCCCTGGCGTGTAGAGTACCGGCGCATCAAAACTTTGAAGATACAATAGTTGCTCGGACAACAACTGATCGGTGCAAGCATCGCCACCTGACTTTGTATCTCCAATATGGATAACCAACTGAGCTGTGCGTTTGTTTATCTCGCCAATCAATGCTTCGTAGGGCGGATAAACCTCTTGAGGCGGACCGTAGGGCATGTCGCCCAGAGCAATCACGCGAAGACCGCCTGCGTCCTGGGGTACAGCAGGCGTCATGATCGTGCAAATCAGCAAAGCGAGGACAGGTAGGCGCATCATTCTCTCGAATCGGGCATGACTAAAGACTAGGCAGAGTATGCGACAGTTTCAAAACACGACGTGCTCGCCTTGGTTCAAAACACCAAAGGTTAACAAAATCTGAGGTTTACGGTGAATTTTCGCTCAAATTCCCGCTAGATTTCAACATTTCAGTCGTTGCATCTTGCCCGAAAGTGAAACTCAACCTAACCACAACACATCGCGAAGCTTGGGTTGCTCACGCTCGCGGCTGCTCAAAGAGCTATAGGGAATAGTAAAAATGGCAATGTTTAAGACAGTAACACTCTGCGGTGTTTCCGCCCTGGTTCTGGCGGGATGCACCGGCGATCCGCGAAGCTATGAGACCACTCCAGTGCAGGTGAAAACCGCAAAGGGCATCGTGACTTGCCAGCTCTACACAAAAGAGCGCGTGCTTTGGGATCGTGCCATTGACCGGCCCGATAACATGTCCGTGCGCGAAGCTGATGACGTGTGCCGCGCCGAAGGTATTCGCCAGAAAAACAGCTAACGGTTCGCACTAGCGAGACAAAGTCGGCCTCGCCAACGCTTCGCTTGTTATGGCGGGCACGAGCGTGGGCGTGCTGTGTTCTATCTACGCCCTCTTTCCCAATTTCAGTCAATCGGCTACTCCTCGGGAACGAACGCAGGACGCAGGCAAACGTATGAAACCCATCCGCCTTCTCTCTGGCATATTGACCGTGGGCGGTTGGACCTTGCTCAGTCGATTGTTGGGGTTCGTGCGCGACGTCATCATCGCGAACCTGTTGGGTCCCGGCGTATTGATGGATGCCTATGTCGCAGCGTTCCGTCTTCCGAACATGTTCCGTCGCTTCTTTGCCGAAGGGGCGTTCAACGCGGCTTTTGTACCCATGTTTGCCAAGCGCATGGAAGGCGGTGAAGACGCCTTGGGATTTGCGAGCCTTGCGTTATCCGGTCTCAGCCTTGTTCTCTTGGTTCTCACGGGGCTTGCGATGGTCTTTATGCCAGCGCTGGTCTATGTGACAGCCGAAGGGTTCTACGGTGACGCGCGGTTTGACATCACGATTGATTTTGCACGTATTACCTTTCCCTACATTCTATTCGTTTCGCTGGCGGCCCTGCTGTCTGGTGTTCTGAATGCATCGGGGCGGTTTGCAGCCGCCGCAGCGGCGCCCGTACTTCTCAACATTATGCTCATCTCGGCCATGTCGGTCGCATGGCTTATCGGCGGCAAAGTCGCCAACGCACTGATCTGGACCATTCCTTTTGCTGGTGTGGCGCAGCTTGCATTGGTCTGGCATGCGGCTGACCGAGCCGGGTTGCGGGTCAGACCACAGCGGCCCAGATGGACGCCGGAAATGGCACAACTCGTGCGCGTGGCTCTTCCCGCAGCATTGGCAGGCGGTGTTGTCCAGATCAACTTGCTCGTGGGTCAGCTCGTGGCGTCCAACACCGAAAAAGCGGTCAGCTGGCTCTATGCCGCAGACCGGCTTTATCAACTCCCTTTGGGTGTGGTCGGCATTGCTGTTGGTATTGTCCTATTGCCGGACCTTGCACGTCGCTTGCGAGCCGATGATCAGGATGGCGCGCGAGGGGCATTTTCGCGCGCGGGCGAGTTGTCATTGGCGCTGACGATCCCCGCAGCCGTGGCATTGATGATTGTTCCCTTGCAGCTCGTCTCAGTCTTGTTTGAACGTGGCGCATTTGGCACTGACGACACGGCGGCCACGGCAACCGCTGTTGCGATTTACGGGCTTGGGCTCCCTGCATTCGTGCTGCAAAAAATTCAACAACCGCTATTCTTTGCCAGGGAAGACACGAGGCGCCCGTTCCACTATGCGGTAGTCGCGATGGTTGTGAACGCGGCGCTGGCCATTGGACTGGCTTTTTACATCGGTTGGGTTGCGGCCGCCATTGCCACGACAGTCGCCGCTTGGGTTATGGTCGTGTTGCTGCACTTCGGGGCGCGGCGCTATGGCGAAGTTGCACGCTTTGACACACGATTTCGCCAAAGGATCTGGCGCATCATTCTGGCATCCGCCGTTATGGGGTGCGTCCTGTGGGCGGTCGGCGTCTCACTGACACCCTTTTTCGGACTGGGCGGCTGGCGGTGGTTGGCGCTTTTGGTTCTGATCACCTTGGGTGTCTTGAGTTACTTTGCAGCGGGCCGTCTGTTTGGAGCCTTCCGGATGTCAGAGTTGCGTGAAACTCTACGCCGCAGGTGAGCTAAAACGTCCTGTCTCAACCTAATATTCAGGATCAAAGACCGGACGTTTTACCTTTGACGCAGCTTGTCATGGATATTGCGGAACCCTCCTGGAACCAAAAGGAAGGACAGTAAAAATCCGATTGCAAAGCCCATGACATCCGCCAGCCATCGGCTGTCTGAGCCATACATCACGCCAAAAATGAGCTGAATGCCCATCAGGAACCCAATCAGTGAAAACGCGCGCGTTTGGTTTTCTCCAAGCTGGCCCAATTGCAACCAGATCAGATAAGTAAACCCCCCAATGAGTCCATACACACCTGGAAACGCGCCAATCAATCCAGGCCCTTCTGGCAAGACCAGGCCGTAGATGACCGCAGCCCCAGCGGCAGATGCAAAGAAAAGCACGAATACTGCCCAATGCGCCATGCGTTCGCCGACGAATTTGCCCAAGGCCAATGTCATCACGGCCGCAAAAAGGGCCTGCATTAAGGTGCTGTGCAGGAACGGATAGGTCACTAACCGCTTCGCGAAATCAAACCGAACTTCTCCGGTTTCCAGCATCCAGGCCAACCCTCGGTTGGAAAACGCATAGTCCCGGATCGCCTCAAGCCGCCAGCCGATCGCATCTGGTCCACCAAGCAGTCCCCGATTGCCCATCTGAAACACCACCTCGACCCCCATGATCAACAGTGCAATAGCCAGGATTAGGGGTGGAACCGAATTCACCGGACTGGGTTCGCGAAACTCGGACATGGCAGCTCTCCTTGACGGCACCTGAACGCACAAGTAAGCGAGGCAAGCACAGAAATCCAGACGGAGAGACCCATGACCGAGGTGGTCCACACACCCCGTGTTTTCTCAGGCATCCAACCCTCGGGTGGCCTGACGCTTGGCAATTACCTGGGCGCGATGAAGCGCTTTGTTGAAATGCAGGGATCAGAGTTTGAAACGATCTATTGCATGGTCGATCTGCACGCCATCACCGTCTGGCAGGACCCGGACAAGCTACGCCATGCCACGCGAGAGCTTTGCGCCGGGTTCATCGCGTCGGGTCTCGATCCTAAGCAGTCCGTTCTCTTCAACCAAAGCCAGGTGCCCGAGCACACACAACTGGCCTGGATCTTCAATTGTGTGGCGCGCATGGGTTGGATGCAGCGCATGACGCAGTTCAAGGACAAGGCGGGCAAGAATGCGCAAAACGCCTCGCTTGGTCTTTTTGCCTATCCGGCATTGATGGCTGCCGATATCCTTGCCTATCACGCAACCCATGTGCCTGTGGGCGAGGATCAGAAACAGCATCTGGAACTCACCCGCGACATCGCGATCAAATTCAACAATGACTTTGGCGTTGAATTCTTCCCAATTACTGAACCTGTTATCGAAGGGGCAGCCACCCGTGTCATGAGCCTGCGCGACGGGTCCAAGAAGATGTCAAAATCCGATCCGTCGGATATGAGCCGCATCAACCTCACGGATGATGCAGGCGCCATCGCCAAGAAAATCCGCAAAGCCAAGACAGACCCCGAGCCGCTGCCTTCTGAGGCAAAAGGTCTCGAAGAGCGCCCTGAGGCGCGCAACCTGGTGAACATCTACGCCGCGCTTTCTGAGCAAAGCGTCGACGACGTGATGCGCGACGTCGGAGGGCAGCAATTTGGCACATTCAAGCCGATGCTGGCCGATCTGGCCGTGGACAAACTTGCGCCTATTTCCACCGAGATGGCACGCCTGATGCAGGATACCACTGAGATCGACAAAATTCTCGACGATGGGGCCGAGCGCGCCCGCGCCATTGCGACACCCATTCTGCAAAAAACATACGAGATCGTCGGTATGGTCGGAGCGAAAACCTGATGGTCGCTATGATGCCCCCGGTATGTGATTTTGACTGGCCTGCGCCGGACTTTGCGCTCCCAGGAACGGATGGAGCCACACACACGCTCTCAGGCGTCGCTGGTGAAAACGGCACGCTGATCATGTTCGTCTGCAATCATTGCCCCTTTGTTCTGGCCATTCTGGACCGCATCATCCGCGATGCGCGTGACATGCAAAAGCTTGGCATCGGCGTGGCTGCGATTTGCTCAAATGATGCCGTGATTTATCCGGCGGATAGTTTTGAGAACATGAAACGGATGGCCGAAGATCATGACTTCCCGTTCCCTTATCTGCATGACGAAGACCAATCGGTTGCGCGCGCATATGATGCCGCATGCACTCCAGATTTCTTTGGCTTCAACGCTTCGATGGGTCTGCAGTACCGGGGGCGTCTCGACGCCTCACGTGCGCAGGCGGGACCAGAGGACCTACGGCGTGATCTTTACGAAGCCATGAAACAGGTAGCAGAAACGGGCAACGGACCTCAGGATCAGATCGCTTCGATGGGGTGCTCAATCAAGTGGGCCGCAGGCTAAAGTTCCAATGTGCATAAAAGCACGCTTTCTGAGAAACTTTGCCGAATTGCACATAAGCCCTGCCAGCACCACATAGGCTCAAAGCAAAGCAAGGAGCCTCTCATGTCCCATGTCACGCACCCTCAAACCAGCATCGGTCATGTGCACCTCAAGGTCGCCGACCTCGACCGTGCCATCGCATTTTATTCGGGCGTTCTGGGGTTCGAACTACAGCAACGCATGAGCTCCGGCGCGGCCTTCCTGTCTGCGGGCGGCTATCACCACCATATCGGTCTTAACACTTGGGAGTCTGCAGGTGGTACACCCCCGCCTAAAGGCCACACCGGGCTATATCATACAGCCTTTCTTTACCCGGACCGTGCGTCTCTGGCGACAGCTCTGAAACAGGTAATCACCGCGGGCATTGCCATCGAAGGGTCTGCGGATCACGGTGTAAGTGAGGCAGTCTACATCTCCGACCCTGATGGAAACGGCGTCGAGCTTTATCGTGATAAACCCGAGCCCGAATGGCCCCGCGACACCGATGGCAGGCTTGCTATGGTCAATACGCGGCTGGATATCGAAGCCCTTTTGGCAAAGGCAGTTTGATCGCTCTGGACGCCTCCCGGCGCACGCCCTAGGGTGGCGCGCAAAGGGAGGCGATCATGGCAACCGGCACCAACATCCACACCTATTATGACGGCACATGGCATAAGGGCGACGTGCCGTTGATGCGTGCTGCGGACCATGGCATGTGGTTGGGCAGCAATGTGTTTGACGGCGCACGTCTGGCCAATGGTCTGACCCCTGATCTGGATAAACACTGTGCGCGGGTGAATGCCTCTGCTGCCGCATTGATGGTTACGCCTACGGTGACACCTGATGAGATGGTCGAGATCGTCAAAGAGGGGCTGAAACTCTACGCTCCAGACGCCGCCGTCTATATTCGGCCAATGTATTGGGCTATCGAAGGCGGCATGTCAGCTATTGTGCCGAAAGAAGGCGGCGAGACAGGATTCGCGATCTGCCTGGAAGAAATCCCCATGGCCACGCCGGACATGTCCGCCACCCTCACACAAACGAGGTTCCGCCGCCCTGTTTTGGAGGATGCGGTGGTCAATGCAAAGGCAGCCTGTCTTTACCCCAACAACGCGCGCATGCTGGCCGAGGCGCGAGACAAAGGATTTACCAATGCCTTGGTTGCCGATGCGCTTGGTAACGTAGCCGAAGCCGCAACGGCTAATGTTTTTGCCGTCAAGGATGGTGAGGTCTTCACGCCGGTTCCCAATGGAACGTTCCTTGCCGGGATCACACGGGCGCGACATATCGAAAACCTGCGCGCGGACGGCGTGACCGTTCATGAAGAGGTGATGTCTTTCGATGACTTCCACGGCGCCGACGAGATCTTTTTGTCTGGCAATATGATGAAGGTCACGCCGGTGACGGCGTTTGATGACACCAACTATCAAATTGGCCCAGTCACACGCAGGGTGCGCGACATGTATTGGGATTGGGCTGCGTCAGCGAACTAACTTGATGTCTTTACGCAGCGTCTGACGTGACAAGTTTGCCTTACCCAATCATGGTGCACGTAAACTTCAGGAGGCGATCTCGTGACTCAGTACCCCAATCTTCTTGCCCCGCTTGACCTTGGCCATAGCACGCTGAAAAACCGCGTTCTTATGGGTTCGATGCATACCGGGCTGGAAGAAACCAAGGACTGGAATCGGGTAGCCGAGTTTTACGCAGCGCGTGCGCGAGGCGGCGTGGGCCTTATGGTCACCGGTGGCATGGCTCCAAATCGCGAAGGTGGTGTATTTCCCGGTGCGGCGGGGCTTTTCTCGGATGAGGACATTGCCAACCATAAGATCGTCACCGACAGGGTGCATGAGGCGGATGGCAAAATTGCGATGCAGATTCTGCACGCCGGACGCTATGCCTACGGGCCGGAATGCGTCGCACCCTCGTCGATCAAGTC
Source organism: Roseovarius sp. S88 (assembly GCF_037023735.1). GTDB lineage: Bacteria > Pseudomonadota > Alphaproteobacteria > Rhodobacterales > Rhodobacteraceae > Roseovarius > Roseovarius phycicola. The sequence continues at coordinate 3,375,209 of NZ_CP146069.1, forward strand.
ACCGATATCTCCCTTTCCACCTAAAGAGCTGGACGAAGAAGGTATCGAAAAGCAAATCGCCGATATCGTAACAGCAGCGGAGCGGGCCCGCGAGGCGGGTTATGACGGCGTCGAGATCATGGGGTCCGAGGGATATTTCATCAACCAATTCCTGGTACAGCACACCAACAAGCGTGAAGACCGGTGGGGCGGATCCTATGAAAACCGCATGCGTTTGCCGATTGAAATCGTGCGGCGGACGCGCGAAGCCGTGGGACAGGATTTCATCATCATCTACCGCCTGTCGATGATTGACCTTGTCCCAAATGGGTCAACTTTTGACGAGGTCATTCAGCTTGCCAAGGAAATCGAGAAGGCCGGGGCCACTATCATCAACACCGGCATAGGCTGGCATGAGGCGCGGATTCCCACGATTGCAACCTCGGTGCCTCGTGCGGCTTTCACCTGGGTCACCAAAAAGCTCATGGGACACGTGAGTATTCCTGTGATCACCTCGAACCGCATCAACACACCAGAAGTGGGCGAAGAAGTTCTCGCCGAGGGGTGCGCTGACATGGTCTCGATGGCACGGCCATTCCTTGCGGACGCCGAATTTGTCAAAAAAGCCATCGAAGGTCGGGCCGAGACCATCGCGCCCTGTATTGCCTGCAACCAAGCCTGTCTCGATCATACGTTCTCCGGCAAAATTTCAAGCTGCCTGGTCAACCCTCGCGCCTGCTTCGAAACGGAATTGGTGATTGAGCCAGCACAAGCCACAAAGACTGTTGCAGTTGTCGGTGCAGGCCCTGCCGGGCTATCCACCGCAATTACAGCCGCCCAGCGCGGGCATAAGGTAACACTCTTTGATCGCGACACGCAGATTGGGGGTCAACTCAACATGGCCAAACAGGTGCCGGGAAAGGAAGAGTTCTTTGGCCTCGTTGACTGGTTCGAAGTGATGGTCAAAGAGGCTGGTGTAACATTGAAACTGGGCCTGGAAGTCACAGCCGAAGACCTTACTGGTTTTGACGAGGTGGTGATTGCCACTGGTGTCGTTCCGCGTGACCCGGAGATTTCCGGTCAGGATGGGAACAACGTGCTCTCTTACATCGACGTGCTGCGCCACAAAAAACCGGTGGGCAAGCGCGTGGTGGTTGTTGGCGCCGGCGGCATCGGTTTCGATGTGGCCGAATTCCTCGTCCATGAAGGCGAAAGCCCCACCGAAAACCTTGAGGAATGGAAAGAGGAATGGGGCGTCGGAGATCCAGCCAAAACACCCGGTGGCCTCGCGCCAGAAGGCCCGCAACCAGACGCGCCCGCGCGTCAAGTCACTCTGCTTCAGCGCAAGGCCGAGCGTCCGGGTAAGCGCTTGGGCAAAACCACAGGGTGGATTCACCGAGCTGCGCTCAAGATGAAGGGTGTCGAAATGATCGGTGGTGTGAACTATGAGAGCATCGACAACGCAGGTCTAATGGTCTCCACCGGAGAAACACGAGAAAACCCACGCACCATTGAGGCGGATACGGTCGTTCTTTGCGCCGGTCAGCTCAGCGACCGCAGTCTGGCCGATGCGCTAGAGGAAAAAGGCGTGGCCTGCCATGTCATCGGCGGCGCAGACGTGGCCGCCGAATTGGATGCCAAGCGCGCAATTGACCAAGGCACGCGCCTGGCCGCTAAGCTTTGAAATTTATTCCACGGTGATTGAAATCACGTCTGTTGTGATCGGCGGATCATGTGGAACGTGGTTCAGATCGCCCAGAACAAGCTGCAACGTGTGCGTTCCAGCAGGCAGGTCGAGAGACACCTCGGTTTGTCCACCGCCAAAGTGGATGTGGTTTTCGTCCGCGGGCAATCCGTATTCCAACTCTTCGGCTCCGTCTGGACCCTCACCAAGAGGCGGTCGGTTCAGCAAGATGTGGTGATGCCCGGTGTTTTCCTTTTCAGTACCGGCTGGTGCCACGCCCATGCCGGACAGCCCAAATTTGATTTTGACAGGCGAAGAGACTGTCGCACCGTCGTCAAGATCGATGAAATACACTTCCGCACCTTCGGGCGCTGCTGTGCGTTCCGCCAGCACCATTGAGGCCGTGAGTGCAACAATTGCTGCTGCTTTCGTGATGAGTTTCATAGGAGTCCTCCCTTGTCTGCTTCAGTTCTTTGCGCTTCACTCGCAATACTTCGGTAACACCTAAGGAGATGGTTCTATTCGCCTCTGGGGCAAAAAAGATCCGCACCAGGCGGTTCGTGACGGCATTCCAGCATGCTTTGACCGGCTCTGGCGGTTTTGTGTGGCATTGACCGGGCAGAGAGCGCTAGGAGATGATCTGGCGCAGATGACCTGTCTGCGTGCTTTGGAAAAGGCGGATCAATTCACACCCGGCACGCATCTGGACCGCTGGCTTTTTGTCATGGCCCGGCGGCTTTGGCTGAACGAATTGCGGCGCGATGCGATCCGGCAAACAGAATCCTTCTCTGCCAATGCAGATGACCAGCACCCCGCAGAAATTCCGTCCACCGAAACGAATATTATGGCGCGTGAAGTGTTTCAGAAGATGAATGCCCTGCCCGAAGCCCAAAGAGTCACAGCGCTTTTGGTGTTCGTGGAAGGTTATACTTATGCTGAAACGGCGGATATGCTGGACATTCCGCCTGGAACAGTGATGAGCAGAATATCAGCCGCGCGAAAAACGCTTGCGACACAAATGGAAGCCGCCACAGGAACCGACGCATGACGCAGAAGTCAGATTTCTCAGATGACGATCTGACTCGCTTTATTGACAAGGAAGCGGGAAAAGAGCTGTCCGGGCGCATCAAAGCCGCATTGAAGTCAGATGCGAACCTGCGTCAACGTCACGATCGCATGGTTCAGGCCAGCGTCAATTACAAAGCGGCCATGGATAGTATGTTGTCTTTGGCACCAGCACCGCCGGAAATGGACATTCCTTCACGCGAGCCATCACGGAACCTGCGTGTTGCAGTGGCTTCAATGGCGGCGGGCGCACTTTTGACTTGGGGGCTGACATCTTCTTTTCCATCTTCTGCTGGTTCGGATTGGAAGGATGTGGTGGCCAATTACCAGTCGCTTTAT